>CAKZPX010000318.1 GCA_937139435.1 uncultured bacterium | reverse complement strand
CACCGGATAATTTCCTTTTATTTATGAATTTGTCAAGAACAGGCGAGGTGCGGGTTTGTTGTCACAGGAAAAAATGTGGTTATCATTAAGCAATGTGTTTCCGGGTCACGGGTGTGCTATTTCTGGTTTCAGCAGTTTTTGCTGGCCGGTTTGAACCCGGGGTCACCGGTTTTACCTTTATGAAACTGGGTGTTGGTGCCCGACCGGTGGCGATGGGAGGCGCATTTACCGCAGTTGCCGATGATGCCAATGCCCTTTTTTACAATCCGGCGGGTATTGGATTTTACCGGCAGTTTGATGCCCGGATAACAATGATGCAGATGCTTAAAACCGTTTCTTATCTTTCAGGCGGTTTGACGATCCCGGCAGGGAAAAGGCTGGGTGTGGGGTTGTCTCTGGGTTTTTTGAATGCCACTGATATCAGAAGGGATGAACTGGGACAGGAGATTGGTTCAATCGGAATTTACGACCTGATCGCTGGTCCGGGTCTGGCATGGCGATTTTTGCCCGGTCTTGCTGCTGGATTAAACAGTAAAGTTGTTTACAGCCGGATTGATTCATTTTCTACCTGGACAGTATCGTTTGATGCAGGAGTGCTTTACCAACCGATTCGTCATTTAACCTTTGCTGCCAGTTTATTGCATCTTGGTCCGCCCCGGCGGTTTGTTCAGGAATGGGAATATCCGCCGGTAAATCTACGCACCGGAACGGCGTTTAAACTGCCGTTTGATAAACATTATCTTTTACTGGCAGGTGACATTTCAGTTTATCCTGATTACGGTCCTAACGGCTCATTAGGTGGAGAGGTAAAAATAGATCTCGGCAGCACCGGGAACAGACCGCGACAGGCGGTTTATCTGCGCGCTGGTTATCAGACCGGTCTTCGTCTTGGCACCTGGTCCGGTTTTTCTTTTGGCATCGGTTATGAGTACCTTTTAACACCGGGTCTGGGTTTGACCGTTGATGCGGTTTACCTTTCCTATGGGATTCTTGGTAGTTCAGAAAGGGTGTCTTTAGGATTAAGGTTTTCTCCGCAAAGAATACGCTGAGTTCAGTTCGGGTTGAGAACCGGCAAAACGCTGCCTGAGTTTGACCTTAATGTGATAACAAAGCCACCATCCTGACGGGCGTTGCGGTAATGAACTCCCCGGTTCGGAAGAATGGTTTCCAGCCCGGCAGGGGTCGGGTAACGCCCCATCACAATCACATATTCGGGTTTAAGAATGTTAAAAAGTTCGGGCGGATTACCCTTTTTACTGCCATGATGGGGCGATTTCAATAGATTGATTTTCAAAACGCCCGGAGTGATTTTAGTAATTATTGCGGGAAGTTCACAATCGCCGGTAAGAAGCATATTGAAGTTGTAGTGCTGAAAAAGGGTAACAAGAGAAATTGAATTGGTGGGTAAGAGGTGCTGGTTATAAAGCCATCTGGTGGTCGGGTCAGGATAGAGAAACTTGATTGTGTACCCAAATCCTTTTAATTCATCACCCTGTCCAGCAACAACTATTTTTGTGCCGTTAAGTTGCAGGTGATGGAGTAGCCTTTTATAGACGGTATCACCGCTGAGTGTTGGGACAATTATCTGTCCGATTCTGGTGCGTTTGGGTAATTCCAGGAGACCGCCATAGTGGTCACGGTCAGGATGGGTGATTATTACTGCGTCAATATATTTTATCCCCCGATATAGAAGATAGTCACCAGGTACACCGGTACCATCAATTCCGGCGTCTACCATAACCTTTCTGCCCAGCGTGTCTTCAAACAGTATCGCATCACCCCTGCCCGGGTCAAAAAATGTAATTCTTGTCTCTGGTTTTTTGAGCGCTTTTGACCAGACGATAAACACCAGCCCGAGGAGTAGAGAAATGCGAAAAACTGTTTTAATAACCGGATGACTTTTCAGGTTAAGGGCAAGGAGTATAATGAAATAGATATAAAAACACCAGAAAACAGGAAGTTTTCCCGGTTCTATCATTAACACATTTAATTTACTGAACTTATCAACAGTAAACAATAATATTGTCAGGTTTAACCTCAATGTCTCCGACAGGATACTGGCTAACTGCGGGCTGAACAGGTTGCCGATGGTGGTTAATAGTCCTAAGGGCAGGGCGGTTGTGGTCAGAGGAACGACAAAAAGGTTGGCGAGGAATGTCAGCGGCTGGAAGCGGTAGAAGTGATGTAAAAGCAGTGGTGCGGTCCCGATTGTTGCTGCGAGTGAGACCAGTGTAGGTAATAATAACATTTTTTGCACACTTTCAGGAGGTTTTAGCCTTTGCAGATAGGGTTTTACTCCGGGAAGCACCGTAATAATGGCGGCGGTGGCGGCAAATGAAAGCTGGGTGCCAGGATGAAAAAACGCATCAGGGTCAAGGAGCAGGATAATAAGTGTGGCAAAACAAAGACCGGCAAGGAGGCTAACCCGGCGCTGAACAGGTACACTTAACAAAACCGCCCAGGACATAATTCCAGCCCGGACCGCTGATGGCTGCCAGCCCGCGAGGAGGATATAAAAAAGCGTGGCAATGGTAAGAATAATAAAACCTGTCCAGCCACGAATGCGCAGAATAGTAAGCAGGAGCGAGAGTGTCAGAATAACAATTCCGACATGAATTCCCGAGACCGCCATCAGATGCAGGACACCTGCATCAGTAAATGCATCTTGTACCCGGGGAGGAAGACCGGTTTTGTCACCCAGTAAAATACCGAGGAGTAAGGCAGATTCAGATGGCGGAAGATGCTGTTTAATTGTGTTATAAAGAAAACGCCGGGCAGGCATTACCACCCGGGCAAGAAGAAGGTTGCCGTTGTTACGACTGATTAATTTAATTGCCCTGGTTTTTACCCGGGCGCTTCCGATAACCCCCCGGGCAGATAAAATTTGATTATAATCTGGTAGACCAGGATTCCGGGGAAAAGATAGTGGTTTGATTTTGCTCTGCACTGAGATTATATCACCGTAGTGCAATGTGTTAGACGAATCGGTAAGAAATACCCTGACCATGCCGTAAAACGGAGGAAGAAGTTTGATAGTTAACCGGTTGTTAGCAAGAGGTTCCTCAATAACGACACCCTGGAATTGTTTTAACCGGTAAACATCGGCAACTGGGGGTAATGGTTTACCGAGCACGGCATAGAGAAAAGCGAGACCAGAAATGATAGCGTAAAAGGTGAACCCGCGTGACCAGCGGATAAGAATCAGTCCGGTGACAATTAAGATAATGCCAGTCCACCAGGAAAGTCCTGATACCCTGCTCAGGGTGATACCGGTCGCCACTGCGAGCAAGGTTCTCAGAGCAGCATAGCGCATTCCGAGCAGAAATGATTCAGGAACAATCAGCACAGGCAAGGGTAAGATACAGATAAACGGTTGTCAATGCGGGGGAAAAGGACCAAGGCTGAAAGAGTAGGGCTCAATGTATTTAACCATTTTATTTACCGATAGTTATAG
>CAKZPX010000317.1 GCA_937139435.1 uncultured bacterium | reverse complement strand
CCACATCAGCTTTCTTGAGGTTATTAATAACAGAATTAACATCTCCGGTCATGAAAACAGCATTTCTAATCCCGAGATTTTGGGCGTTGAACTCTGCATCAGCAATCGCATCTGGCTCCACTTCAACCCCGATTACCTTTTTTACCATATCCGCAATTACCAGACTGATTGTCCCCACACCGCTGAATAAATCAAGAACAACTTCATTTCCCTGAGGAGAAATTGCTTTTACTACCCGACGGCAGAGTTCTTCTGCCTGGGGCAGGTTTATCTGAAAGAAAGAGTTTGAGGATACTCGAAATTCCCGGTTCAACAGAGAAAAGCGGATGAAATTTCGTCCCCAGCGAGTTAAATTCTTTTCGCCCAGTATCCTGTTGGTTCGGTCAGGGTTGATATTCTGGATTATACCAGCCACCTGCGGGTGTTCCTTTATTTTATCTACCACTTCAGAACTTAATTTTTCTGTCAGTGTTACAATTATGACCAGTATTTTCCCATCGGTGCCGGTTCGTAAAACCAGATGGCGGATATTGCCCCGGTACAGGCGTTCCTGATAGGGTGTTTCTTGTGCGGTTATTAATGCCTTTCGGGCAATTGCTCTGATTTCATCAAATTCCTGAGGATGCAATAGGCATTCAGGAATATCAATTAGATTATGTGTTCTCTGTTCATAAAATCCTATTTTCCAAGATGTGTTAATGCCCGAAACGGGGTACTGGGTCTTGTTACGATAGCGCCACTCGTTAGATTTAAAAGATATACCAGAGACCGGAATAGAGATTTGTGCAACATGCTGAATGGTATCGGCTACAACCATTTTTTTTATTACCAGCTGTCCGTCATAGGAAATGTGTTGCAGGTTACATCCGCCGCAACGTCCGTAATAAGGACACCGCGGAGAAATCCGAAACGGTGAAGGGGTTAGTACTTCTTTTATTTGAGCAATGGCATAATCTCTTTTTCGGGAAATGATTTTAGCCCGTACCAGTTCTCCGGGTGCAGCATAGGGGATAAAGATTTTTA
>CAKZPX010000316.1 GCA_937139435.1 uncultured bacterium | reverse complement strand
GCTTCTGGGTGTGCGGATGCTGCTTGGTCTGTGCGCCGGGGTGTTTCCTGCGGCACTGGTTGCCTATTTTTACGAGGAGAATAGAAGGCTGGGCAGGTTCAGCGGGTTCGGCTCGCTGGGCTGGGGTGTTGGAGCGTTGCTGGTTGGTGTGAGTCAGAGGGTGAATTTATTTTTACTTGCGGCACTGATTTTGGTGGTTACCGCAGTGGTGGCGGTGATTGGTTTACGCAGTCAGCGGGTGCGTCTGGGGCAGGAATTTTTTGATACCAGGGTGTTCCGGCGCAACTGGCGGGTTTATGTTGCCTTTCTGCTCCGGCATCTGGGTGCTTTCAGTATCTGGACGATATTTCCGGTCTATCTTGCCCATCTTGGTGCCAGCCGTTTCTGGATTGGGCTTGTTTATGCACTCAACCCTCTGGGGCAGTTTTTCTTCATGAATTTACTGGAACACAGCGCCGAGGATAAACTTATTAAATCCGGGCTCATCCTTTCCATTCTGGTATTTGTTGCTTTCGGACTGGCAAATGACTACCGTCAGGTGATTCCGGTGCAACTTGTCCTGGCGCTTTCCTGGTCCTGTCTCTATCTTGGTTCACTGAAACAGTTGTTACGAACCAATCCGGAAAGGTCAACCGTTGCCGGGATGTTACAATCGGTGCTCAGTCTGGCAGCGGTGTTGGGTGCACTTCTGGAGGGTGTTACCGGTGCCTTTGGTTATCGGACGGTAATGTTCACCGCTGCTGGTCTGGCGTTTGCTGGCGCTCTGCTCTATTTTCTTGTTCCGGAAACTGCTTAGGCGATTTTTCCGCATTAACCGGTGTTAGCGACCGAGAAGAATGATCGCCAGAACAGCACAAACAAGACCAAGGATATGAGTGATGCTGACTGGTTCTTTGAGAAGCAAATAACTTAGTAGCACCGGGATAATGATATACATACCGGTAATGGGGATAACCACTGAGGCAGGACCGCCCTTCATTGCCAGGTAAAAGAACACCGTTGCCAACCCGGCAGCAAATCCCGAGATAAGCGCTAACGGTGATGTTTTTACCCAGCGCATCGTGCCAGCGAATATGGTGTACATCAGAATCGGCAGGATACTGGCTATGGTTGACCACAGGGCGATTGTTTCGGCCGGGGTGTCGCGGGTAAGGATTTTGGTCAGAAATCCCCATATTCCCCAGAGAAGCAGTGTGAACAGGGAGTAAATCCGATAATCCATTTGAAGATAATAGATGTTGGCTGCCGTGATGTCAAGAGTAATATCTGATTACCTAAAAAATGTGATCAGATTATGGGATCCGGGAGGATAAATAGCAAAACAACAACGGGAAGACCCTGAGGTGTTTTTTTTAAAACTATATACAATCTTGACTTGTATATCCCGCATTATATCATTTTTGTGGTCCCGATCAGAGGAAAATCCTCCCACGGAACTAGAGTTAAACTAAAAGGAGGCACAAAAAATGAAGCGTCCAGTTCTGTTAATGACGCTGATTGCCGCCCTGACCATTGCCTTTGCAGGCAACATTACCCGTAGTTTTACCTATCAAAAGGAACTTCTGCAACTTGGCAGTCAGGATGGCTATACAACAGTTGATTTCGGAATGGCATCCCACCCGGGCAAACTGGGCGAACCCGACCTGCCCGCCTTGCCGTATCAGGTGGTCATCCCCGCCAGTGCCGAAGTCACCGGTCTGGAGATCCTATTCTATAAAGAAGAGCCACTGACTGGTAAATATAAGATTTTACCGGTGCAGCACCCGCTCCCCTGGAAAAAGGATTATCAGCCAATGCCCTTTGTCCCTCCAGACCCGCAGATCTATGTCCGGGATGCGATCTGGCCTGAACAGCCCGCCCTGCTTGCTCATACCGGAAATAAATCCGGTTATCGTCTTGTCAGTTTCCTTGTCTACCCGGTGCGTTATCATCCGGTTAAAGGTGAACTCTATTTCCTGAGTGAAATTACTGTCCGGATAAACTATACCACCGGCAAACGCCATGTTCCCGGCTATACCGATCTGAAGATTAAAATGTTTGGTGACCAGGTGAAGATGCTCGTGTTAAACCCGGATGATGTTAACCGTTTTGCTCCACCCCGACGCACCCGCAGTTCCGGTTCTCTGTTCCTTGAGCCTGGTGAATATGAGCATATCATTATGACCAGTCAGACCTATGCCGATTCGCTAATCTGGCTGCGCCGCTGGCGCACGCAACTGGGCTGGCGTTCCCGAATCGTTATTTTAGAATCAATCTGCGCAACCTATCCGGGAAGGGACAATGCGGAAAAGATGCGCAATTTCATCAAAGACGCCGACACCACCTGGGGTGCAATCTTTGTTTTCATCGCCCGTCCTGACTATCCGGCAAACTACTACCGTGTTGCCCGTGCCTACGGTTATGACTTTTTCTCGGATATGTACTTCTCTGACCTTGATGGCACCTGGGATGCAAATAACAACAACATCTTTGGCGAACTGGCTGATTCGGTTGATGGCTATGCCGATATCCATATCGGAATGATGACCATCAACCAGTTCAGCGAAATCGCCAACGTCAGAAGCAAAGTCCTTCGTTACGAAACCGCACCTGATACCACCGGTGGCTGGTGGCATAAAATCCTGCTTCCCAATGGCGTAAACTTTTCCAACAACTACAATGATTCCATCGCCAACGCTTCGCCAACGCCACCATGGTTTGACCTGAAGATGTACTATACCGGGGGAATGATTCAACCGACACCCCAGCGCTACTGTGATTCATTGAACTCCGGTTATACTTTTACCGGTGTTATCGCCCACGGGGCGCCGGATCTGTATGACCTGAATGGCAATGTCACAAGTCAGATGATGCTCGGTCTTACCAACACGAACCGGCTCAACTGCCTTACCGCAGTCTCCTGTAATGTCGGGCAGTGGGACCGTGGCTCCACCAATTCTGACTGCATTGCGGAAAATATGTTTAACCATGCACCCAATGGTTTTATCGGCGTAATGATGAACTACGAATCCGGTTGGGTAAATGTGGCTGAAAAGGTAAACTATGCGATTGGCTACGCGTTACTTGGTTTCCGCACCGCTCGCAAGATTTATCAGGGAGAAATGCTCTCCTATGGTCGTGATTACTGGGTTCCGGTTATCCGCGACTCCCAGAAATACCGGATGGAAATTATGGAGCGAAACCTGTTTGGCGAGCCGGCAACACCGGTATGGCGTAATAAACCATTTGTACCGATTGTGAACAAACCCAGTGCAATCAACATTGGTACCAACATCCCGGTCTTTATCACGGTCCAGAAACCGAACTTCGCTCCGGTTGAATCGGCAATGGTTGTGCTGCAGAAGCAGGGTGAGACCTTTGTCCGGGGCTGGACTAACAGCGCAGGGGAGGTCACACTTTATGTCTCCTGCCTTACTCCTGGTTTTCTGTATCTTTCCATCACCGCTGCAGACAACATTCCTTATCTTGATTCCATTATTGTTGCGTCTTCCGGCAGATATGTATCATATCTCCGGCACACGATTAACGATTCACCACCGGGTGGCAATGGTGACGGTATCGTTAACCCCGGTGAATCTTTCCGTATGCCAACCTGGGTAAAAAATTATGGTGCATTACAGGCGAATGCTGTTACCGGCAGACTCCGTACTCATACCGCCGGAGTAACCATTACCGACTCAGTTAAAACTTTCGGCAATATCGCCGGTGGCGACTCAGCATTAACCAGTCCGGGGTTTGCGATGACCGTTGCCAGTGGTTTACCAAATAATTATCCTATCTCCTGCTCGCTTATTTGTAAAGATGCCCTGGATTCAACCTGGGTTTCTTTTATTACGTTATATGTTGGCGCTCCGCTCGTAGGTTTTGTTGACAAAGCAATCAAAGACTCCGCTTCTGCTCAACCTAACGGCAGGCTTGACCCGGCTGAGACCGCCGAGCTGGAAGTTACCCTGCGTAACTCCGGCAGGGGCAATGCCACCAATGTCCGGGCAATCCTGCGTTCCGGTCATCCGTTAATGGTTGTTTCTGACTCACAAGCGGTTTACGGTACAATACCTGCGGGTGGCACCGCTACCAACTCTACTGACCGTTTCACCGTTACCGCACTTTCCAACATCCTGCCAGAAACTCCTGTTTCCTGTACTCTGGATATCATGGCTGACGACGACTATTTTGCTCAGGTATCTTTTGTTATTGTGGTTGGTGAAATAAGAACGTGCGATCCGATACCGGACAACAGTACTCCACCGCTTTACTGGTCATACGATGCGGTTGACACTCTTTACCCGCCTCATCCGCAGTTTGAATGGGTAGAAATCAGAAATCTCGGCACCCGGCTTACCCTGAGTGACGACCAGACCGTGCAGCTATCTCTGCCCGCAGGTTTTGGACCCTTTGTCTTCTACGGTCAGAGTTATAATCAGATATCGGTCTGTTCCAACGGCTGGATTGCACCCGGGTATGCAACACAAATTACCTGGCAAAACACCGTTCTACCCGATACTAATATGCCACCACTGCTTGCTGCCAACTGGGACGACCTGTATCCGCCAACCGGTAATGGTGTCTGGTATTATCACGATGCGGTAAACCATCGTTTCATCATTGAATGGGACTCGGTTCCTTACTTTGACAACCGTACCGAATGGGAGAAATTCCAGATTATTCTTTACGACACCACCCTTGCCAGTGAAGACGGTAATTGCCCGTTTCTGTTCCAGTACCTTAGCGCCAATAGAGCCGGCACATCAGCAACGGTTGGCATTCAAGACCATACAATGTCCAAGTTTATCCAGACCCTCTGCGACGGCAGTTATCATCGTGGTGCCGCACCCTGGGGCGTCGGGCATGCGATTAAGTTCTCAACTGACAATCCGACCGCAATCAGCGAAGAGTTCGGCAGCAATGTGCTGAAGGGTGGGCGGTTAATTGCAGTTGCGCCCACGCCGTTTACCCACAAAACCACCATCCACTGGTTGTTAGCCAAAGATGGTGATGCAGAACTGAAGGTGTTTGATGCTACCGGTAGAGCGGTTCGCACCCTTGCGCGGGGCAGAATGCCTGCAGGCAGATACAGTGCGGTCTGGGATGGGAGCGATGACAACGGCAGGTCACTCAGCCACGGCATCTACTTCATACGGCTGGTAACCCCGGAGACGACTGTCCGGGTAAAGACGGTACTGAGTCGATAAGCCGCTAACTATCTTAACGGGGCGGGATAAGTCCCGCCCCGTTTTTTTATCGTCCCGGGGCAATTTGTATCTGCTAATGTTGACGAGCGGGTCAATTTTAGTAAAATCACAGTTGTTGTTCTCCATTGTATTATCATTTATATTTGCCCTGACGCCGCCATCAGCGGTTACTGCGGGTGATGTCCCCAATGACGAAGGCGGGAAGATCATGGTTGAATGGCAGCGTTCCCCGGATAGCGCTGTTATCGGCTACCGGGTGCTCCGTCAAAAAGAAGGTAGTGAAGAGTGGGACACCATTGCGCTTGTCGGCAGGTTTGCGACCCGCTATGTTGATGATGAAGCCCGCAATCGCATTAACTATCGTTATAAAATATTAGCCTTCTCAGATACAGAGATTGCCGAATCTGAGCCGTCACCCTGCACCTATTGTACACCGCACTGGTTTGATAAGAGTACCCTGCCCGCTCTTGTTGGCACAATCGTATTAAGCTTAATTTTTGTATATTTATTAACCGGGCCAAAAAAGACCGAAATCTATTTATCCGCCGGATCACCGGTCTGGATGCGGTTGAAGAAGCGTTAGGCAGGGCAACAGAAATGGGACGGGCAACTCTCTATGTCCCCGGATTATCATCAATGGCTGATGTTGCCACCATCGCTTCATTAAACATACTGGGCGAGGTTGCCAAGAAAACCGCTCAGTTCGGAACGCCGTTGATTGTTCCTACGAGTGACCCAATTGTTTATACTGTTGCTCGGGAAGTAGTCAAGGAGTCCTATACCGCCGCTGGCCGACCTGATGCATTCCATCAGGATATCGTTTTCTTTGTCACCGATCAGCAGTTTGCCTTTGCCGCAGCGGTGGACGGAATTATGACAAGAGAAAAACCGGCAACTAACTTCCTCATCGGTATGTTCTGGGCTGAGTCGCTGATTCTTGCCGAGACCGGTGCTGCTACTGGCGCAATTCAAATCGCCGGGACAGATGCGATCGCCCAGCTTCCATTCTTTATTACCGCCTGTGACTACACCTTGATTGGTGAAGAGCTCTATGCTGCCAGCGCCTACATCTCCCGTGAGCCAGTTTTACTTGGTGCGATAAAAGCTCAGGACTACGCTAAAGCTCTGATTACAATCATAATCGTTGCCTTCTCTTTAATAGCACTGGGGCTAAACCTGCCCGTACTTAAATGGTTGTAATGGAGGAGTAGATGCAGCGGCGCATTCCGTTAATCATTGTGTTGTTAACCGGAATTTTTGGAGCGGTTGCCTTTTTTGTTCCTTACCCTGCCATTCGGAACGCCGATGAGATAATGCGTAACGATGTCCAGCGCATCATTACGGCATTTAGCCTCGTGCTGGGCGTCGGTTCGATTGTCCAGCATCATCTTCTGAAAATAAGGCGCAAGGCGCAATTCTGGCCTTATAGCTACATAACAATTGTCGCTCTTGTGATTACTGCAATAATTGGCGTTTTTGGAGGAATTGATGTTACTCGTCCCGGTGTTCTTCCCACGCGGGTTGGTAATTTTTCTTTTCATATCCAGACAATATATTCAAATATGATGGTGCCGCTTGCCGCAACGATGTTTTCACTTCTTGCTTTCTTTATGTCATCTGCTGCCTACCGTGCCTTCCGTGCTCGCAATCTGGAAGCTACTCTACTGCTTCTTGCTGCATTTATTCTGATGCTCGGTGCTGTGCCGCTGGGCAGATTCATTCACCATCGCCTCCCCGCATTTGCCGAGTGGATACTTGCTGTGCCCAATACTGCCTCCAAACGTGGTATTCTTTTTGGTGTGGAACTTGGTATCTTCGCCACATCACTCAAAATTATTCTGGGCATTGAACGAGGCTGGCTGGGTGGAGGTGGAAAATAAGTATGGAGAAGGAAAATATCCTTATTCGCTTACAAAGAATTGACCGTCGGTGGATTTACCTTGTGCTCTGGCTTGTGGTAATGATACCATTAATTTTCCCCTTTAAAATTCAACCACAGCCTACACCTTCGGTAGAAAAGCTTTTCAACTATATAGATACGATGCCCGAGAATAAGGCGCTGGCGATTTCGGTTGATTTCACCCCGGATACCCGAGCAGAACTTCAACCCATGGTGGTGGCACTTCTCCGTCATGCTTTTGCTACTCAGCACCGGGTCGGAATTCTTACTGTCCAGGTCTATGGTCTGGGTCTGGCTGAGGAAGCAATTCGTCAGGTTACCGCCGAATTTAACGCTAATGCTAATACAAGAGCGGACTCGGTTATCTATGGCGAGGATTATGTGTTCTGGGGCTGGACAACGCCGGTATTAACTGTGATGCTGGGAATGGGGGAGAGGATTACCAATGTCTTTCCGATTGACTACTATGGCAACAGGACCGAAACACTACCAATCATGCAGCATATTAAAAACTATGATGATATTGGCATCTTGGTTACCATTGCCGCATCAGCCATTCCTCGCTCCTGGATAAATTACGCCCAGACTCAATTCGGGGTTAACTTGAGTTGTGGCATTACCGCAGTTTCAGCTGCCGACTTCTACCCCTATGTTAACTCCGGTCAGTTTATCGGGATGCTTGCTGGAATGAAGGGAGCGGCTGAGTATGAACAGCTGGTGAGGGAAAGAATGGTAAAAAATGGCATGGAGTGGGTGTTACGCAACCGGGGAACAGAGGCGATGTCATCCCAGACTGCTGCCCATCTGGCGATTATGGCATTTATCGTTATTGGTAATATCGCATTTTTTGCCACGAGGAGGAAAAGAAAATGAACATTTCTACCGACCCCTGGGTCTGGATTGCCGCCATCCTGACCCTTGCTATATTCTCTTTCCTCTATAAAGAGAATCCGCTTTATCGCTTTGCGGAACATCTTTATGTTGGCATCGCCAATGGTTATGCAATTACCTTTTACTGGCACCGGGTACTCGTTCCCAGTTTTTTTGACCGGGTTGGTGCTGCGAGTACTCCGATTGCGACAAAAATCTGGCTCATTGTTATAGCCGTCATCGGTGCTCTTTACTTTACACGGTTTATCCCCAAGGTCTCCTGGCTTGTGCGTATTCCGATAGCGATTGTTCTCGGCTATGCCTGCGGAGCATCAATTCCTCGTGCAATCGATGCGGAGATAATAAGACAGGCAAAGGCAACTATTATCACCCGCGCTTCCTTTGCCCACTGGCAGACTGGGCTCTGGGCGGTGATTATTCTATTAGGGGTCATTGCCACCATCAGTTACTTCTTTTTCTCCAGCGAGCGTAAAGGCGTCCTTAAACCGTTAAGTTATGCTGGCATTATCTTCATTATGATTGGGTTCGGCGCTTCATTTGGTTATACGGTAATGGCACGTATTTCATTGTTCATCGGGAGATTACAGTTTCTACTTGGTGACTGGCTTGGTTTAATAAAATAGCCGTAAGAAAAATCGCTTGAAGAAATTTTCATCCTTCATGTACAATCTGCTGAGTATAAACAGGAGGAATTGGTGAACATTCTTATTACTATAATTGTTTTGTTTGTTAGTGGGGTCGCTAACGCCCACAATGTTCCTCAGCTCAGGCAGACAAAATTGCAGATGGATAAAAGACATCAGATAAGGCAGAAAGAAATCTATCGGAGGAAACATTTCTTTTCCTTCCGTAATCCCCAGGAATTTCTCCAGCAACTCCACAAGCGAGAGAGGTTCATCTCTATGCCGGACAGATTCTTCCTGGAGGAATTCTCTTTTGATACGACAAAGTTCTGGGGAACCGCGCCCGGTGAACAATCATTTCCGGACATTGCTTTTGACGGCACCAACTATTTCGTTGTCTGGATGGATGACCGGGGCATCTGGGTGAATCAGATTTATGGTGCGCGATTAAAACCCGAAGGTATTTTGCTTGACACCACCGGCATTCCGATTTCCGTTGGTGACGGCAATCGGCTTTTTCCTTCAGTTGCTTTTGACGGCGCCAATTACTTCGTTGTCTGGATGGATGACCGGGACAACGACTGGTATTTTGAAATCTACGGCGCCCGCATCAACTCGCAGGGGAATGTGCTTGATACTGCGGGGATACCAATTGCCACTGGTTCTGGTGACCGGATGTTTTCCCGCAATCGCCTTTGACGGCACCAACTATTTTGTTGTCTGGATGGATGACCGGGACGGTG
>CAKZPX010000315.1 GCA_937139435.1 uncultured bacterium | reverse complement strand
CGTAATCAACGTGGAACTTACATGGGGAAGTTTGTGGAAATTCTCAATCGTTATCATCGGGAGATTGACGTTCACAAACTGGGCACAATTTTGAAGGAAATACGAGAGCGGTTAGCTGCCAATTCTGCGCATCTGGAGATGGAGTTTCCCTATTTCATTGAAAAGCAGGCGCCGGTATCCGGTGTCCGGGCGCAGATGGACTACCGTTGCTGGCTCAGTGCCAGTTTGCAGGGTAAATTCCGGCTAAGACTGGGTGTGGCGGTGCCGGTTACTACCCTGTGCCCCTGTTCTAAGGAGATGGTTGGTATCGGCGGACACAATCAACGGGCAGAAATCCGTGCAGTGGTTGAGTTTAAGGGTTTTCTCTGGCTGGAGGACTTAATTGATATCCTTGAGGACTGCGGTTCCAGCGAGATTTACTCATTACTGGAAAAAGCGGATGAAAAGCATCTCACCACTCAGGCGTACGAAAACCCGGTATTTGTTGAAGATGTTGTCCGAAGGGTGGCAAAGAGGCTGGAGGAACATCCGTTGATTACCGGCTATGAAGTGGAGGTAGAAAGTTTTGAGTCCATTCATCACCATGAAGCCTACGCCTGTATAAGCCGATTTTGAGTGATGAAGACACTTCTGGTAGATTGTTACTCAAAAGAGCCGGAAAAGAGGTTGCCATTTTACCGCGAGATGTGCAGAAGGTATTCAGAGATTGTGGAAGCGAAAGTACAAGAATTGAACACCGGGTTCAAACTTGATGGGGTTGATGCGGTGATTTTCTCAGGCTCGCAGTGGATGCTCTCAGAAAAAGAACCACCACCAGAACTGGTTGATTTCATTTGTAACCTGAAAATTCCCACCCTGGGCATATGTTTCGGTCATCAATTGCTCGCCCGTGCCTTTGGCGCTGAGGTAAAAAAGGGGGATGAGACGATTGAGCGCAAGGAAAGAATTAAGATTATCGCCCGGTGGGATATTTTTGCAGGGTTATTTCCGGAAACGGTGATGCAGGAGAGCCACCAGGAGTTTGTTACACCCGATTCCGTTACGAAAATTGGTTGGGAGATTGGTGCTGTCTCGCCGTCCTGTCCGGTTGAAGCGATTCGTCACCCCGCTCTGCCGATATACGGTGTGCAATTTCACCCGGAACGCTCCGGTGGAGATGGAGAAAAATTATTTGATAATTTTTACCGGCTAATTACCGGATAATTTTTTCTTTTAAGAGCGGTTTTCCCATCTAAAACAGCTGGTGGGGAGAAAAATAGCCGGGAGAGAGAATTTACTTTACCAATCAGCTAATGGATGAGGCGAGACAGATGAATTTTTATGTTCTATTTATGACCGAAATTACATTTGACTTCCCCGGGGATTGGATTAGTATGTTTTGTGATTGGTGAGTGCTTCATCAATTCTGGGTTAACAGATTTAACAGGAGGTACATGTGAACAGATTTGATATTCACCGGTTTTTTGTTTATACAGTGGTGGTGTGCCTGTTTTTTTCTGGTATAATTTCTGCCACCCCCTATCGGACACTGGGTCTGATTTTTCGCGACAGTTCTGCTACCGCACCCGGTTATACGTTATTCGCCCCGATGCAATACAATGTTGCCTATCTTATTGATAACGATGGTATGATGGTTCATTACTGGGAGGGTGTTTATCGCCTTGGTCTCGGGGTTAGTCTTTGTGAGAACGGTCTGTTGTTGCGCACCTGCTATATGGGCAATCCGGTTTTTGCTGCTGGCGGTGGTTCCGGAGGTAGGGTACAGCTGGTTGACTGGGATGGGAATGTAGTATGGAGTTATGATTACTCCAGCACTACGGTTTGTCAGCATCATGATGCGATTATGCTACCCAATGGAAACGTGTTGATGATCGCCTGGGAGTATAAGAGTCGGGCAGAGGCGGTAGCTGCGGGAAGAAATCCGAATCTGCTCATTTACAATGCACTCTGGCCCGATCACCTGATTGAAGTTAATCTTGCCAATAATGAGATTGTCTGGGAGTGGCATGTCTGGGACCATATTATTCAAGATTACGATTCTACAAAACCCAATTATGGTGATCCCAGAGAGCATCCAGAGTTGATTGACCTTAATTTTGTTGCCGGAATGGCGGTGGCAGACTGGAATCACTGTAACAGTATCGCTTACAATCCCGAGCTGGATCAGGTGATTATCAGCAGCAGGCAGTTTTCTGAAGTCTGGGTGATTGACCATTCTACAAATACTGAAGAGGCGCGGGGACATCGTGGTGGCAGGTACGGTAAGGGTGGTGATTTGCTCTATCGCTGGGGTAATCCCCGCACCTATCGTCGGCAGGAGACAGTGGGACAGACGCTTTATGGACAGCATGATGCCCAGTGGATCGGTGAAGGTATGCCCGGTGCCGGGCATATTATTTTGTTTAACAACGGCTATGGTCGGACACCAACATTTTCTACGGTTGATGAGTTCATTCCGCCACAGGATTCTGGTGGTTTTTATCATCTGGGCGGAGACTCGGCTTATGGTCCATCCTTGCCTGTCTGGCAGTATATTACAACGCCGCCGGAGAGTATGTACTCAAGTCTTATCTCTGGTTGTCAGCGGCTCGCTAACGGTAATACGCTTATTTGTGTCGGGTTGACCGGTGTTTTTCTGGAGGTAACTACTGACGGAAGGACCGTCTGGAAGTATGTTAATCCAGTTACCCGCCATGGACCACAACAGCAGGGTGATATCATTCCTGCCGGGTGGAATGAAGTTTTTAAGGTGCGTCGTTACCCGCCGGATTACCCCGGACTTAGCGGACGCAATCTTGATCCGATTGGACCGATTGAAATCTATCCGCAGGCGCTGGCTGAGCAACCGGGGGAGTCAAGAGGCAGGTCCGGGCGTTTCTGTCCCGCAGTGGTGCGTAGAAACATCCGTTTGAATGGGGCAAATTCGGCAGAACTGGTTGATTTAACTGGCAGAGTGCGTTTATACCTGCACAAGGGTGATAATGATATCAGGGGTATTCCTGCCGGGGTTTATTATCTGCGTTATGATTACCAAACGGTGGGGCAGCAGGTGGTGGTAATTAAATAGGAGAGTTTTTAGATGGTGGTGCCAAACTGGAAGTGCGGTTCCCATCCCGGACGAATTCGGTCAAAGCCGTAACCGATGTCAAAACCAATCAAGCCCAGCATGGGGATTTCCAGCCGGATACCGACACCCGTGCCTCGTTTCAGGTCAGATAAATTAAACTGCTCGGGTTTGTCCCAGGTGTTGCCCGCATCAAAGAAGGCAAGAAAGGCAAGTTGCGGGTTGAGACGCAACCGATATTCAAAAGAGAAGATGCTCAGTGCTCGACCACCAACAGGGTAACCGGCATCATAAGGTCCGATACTCTGTTCGCCATAGCCACGAATCCCATCCGGTCCAGTACCGCCCGGGTAGAATCTTTCGTAGAGCGGAACCGTGTCCGTAGAGGTAAAGCCGGTGATATAGCCAAGCCGCACTCTACCTTTTAGTCCAAACTTCCAGAACAAAGGTAGATACTGGGCGAGGTCGATGATATGGCGGTGGAAGCGGATGTCGCCAACAGATATGTCCAGTGTGTAGGTGTTTGCCGCACCGGTCAGCGGGTTGTAGATGTAGTCACGGGAGTCACGAGTAAATGTGATTGATGGGATAAAAGATGTTTTGTGCACAGTGTCCCGGTAAACATTAAACAGTTTTGATGGCTGATAATCGGAACGCACTGATGTTGGGGGGACATAGGCATCGCTTATCCGGAAGGAAAGGTAGGCGCGGGAATAGTCAAGAGGCAGCGGGCGGGAGAAGGAGACTCCGCCACTGATTTCCTGTTTGTCGTAATAGTCGTAATTGCGGGTGAGATAGGCGGCATTGAACCCGGCAGATGTTGGGGTGTCAAAAAGCCAGGGTTCGGTAAAACTGAATTCAAAGTTGGTCTTTTTACTGCCTTTTTCCAGTTTTAGCCCGGTACGCCAACCCCGACCGAGCAGGTTGGGTTGTTGCAGTTCTATGTAGCCGGTGAATTTGTCCTGAGCAGAATAGGAGACACCGGCGCCGATGGTACCGAAGAAACTTTTTTCCTTAACCCGGTAGATCAGGTCAATGGTGCCCAGGGTGTCAACACGGTGAAAGTCAACCTTGACATCATCAAAGAAGCCAAGGTTGAAGATGTCACGCTGACTGCGCATTACCTCGGAGCGCTTAAACACATAGCCGGGGAGCGAGCTGATTTCCCGGCGAATAACCTTGTCCCAGGTTTGCTGGTTGCCATCAATATGGACAAGCCGGACAAGCGCCGGTGTTCCTTCAACAATCTGATAGGTGATATGCACCGTGTCATTTTCTATCTGTTCCATCGGGCTGACCTGGGCGTAGATGTAGCCCTCTTCTGCATAGATGGAGTAGATGTCATTGAGGGTGTTATGGGCAAGTTTGATATTATATACAGCACCGGAGCGATAGCGAATGAATTTTTTCAACCGGGTAGTATCAATTGCTGAGTAGCCGGTAAATGAATAGTTACCAAAGTAGTATTTTTTACCTTCGGAGAGATAAATGTTGATATCAACCCAGCCGCCGTCATACTTCATGTCGTAGTCCAGAATCTGTGCCTGAATAAATCCCCGTTCTTTGTAGAAGTCCACGATCCGATCCAGGTCTTTGATAAACTCTTCCTCTTTCAATTGTCCCTTGCGATACCAGGTCTTTTCCCGGTTGGTGAGTTTTCCTTCTATCTGTTTGTCGGTAAAGTTCTCGTTGCCATAGAGTTCAATTTTGCGGATGCGTACCGGGTCACCCTCATCAATCTGAAAGGTTAAAATTACCTGACCGGCAGAGTCGGGAGATGATTTATCAGGTGTTATCTCCACCAGGAGAAAACCCTTCTGTTTGTATAGGTTGAGGATTTCCTGCTGCCAGTCAAATATCTTTTTGTCAGTAAGCACCTCGCCCGCGCGATATTTTACCTTCGCCTCCAGGTCTTTTTTCTTGATCCGACGGTAGCCTTCAAACTCAACTTTTTTCAGTAGTGGGTACTCGTTAACAACAAATGTCAGATACACACCATCGGCAATCCGGGTTGTTTCTGCCCGAACCTGGGCGAATAACCCCAAGTCATAGATTTTTCTTATCGCCTCGGCAACAGCGGTGCGAAAACCGGATGGAGAATAAATAGATTTGGGAGTTAGACCGGCGGTGCGCAGTACTAGCTGGGGCGAGGTGGTGGTGGTGCGGGCTGATACATCAAGGAGAACCAGTTTTGTTGTATCCGGGGAGAGTTGCGTTGTGAGCAGGAGTGCCAGGATAAGAGGGGTCATTCCTGAACAGGCGCACCCGCTTCGGTCTGGGCTTCTTTGAATATCAGCCGGTCACCATCCCGGTCAACAACGATCCGCGCATTTTCGCCAAAACCGCCCTTGAGCAGTTCTTCTGCCAGGGGGTCTTCCAGCAGT
>CAKZPX010000314.1 GCA_937139435.1 uncultured bacterium | reverse complement strand
AGTTGCAGGCAGGAGGGGTTGAGCCCGCGGGTGTGCCAGGTGTGGCGGACGAGGTTTAGTTGTGTCTGGCGGTTTTTGCCCTGGTAGCGCTGGAGGGTTTTCCACACCTGGCGCCCGAAGTTGAGGTAGTGGAGGCGGTAAATATGGGGTATGGGCAGGGGTTCTATTATCTGCTGGATGGTGCGGTCAATCTGTTGCTGGCGCTTTATGCCTGAGGCGTATTTTTCCGCCATAATGGCGACCGCCTGCTGGATTGCGGCGGAGCGGGAGTTTTTGTTCAGCCGGATGAGGTAACGCCGGGCTATCTCTTCGTATTCTTTTTCGTAAAGCATACCGTTTTTCCTTTCTATAGAGTTAGAGCCATTTGAGGTGAATTTTTCACGCTGGATTTTGCATCCGGAGCGGTCATTTTGTTATAAGTTACATTTTTTAGATGTGTTAGTGGTTTGGGTTGGTTGGAGATTTCTCTTTTCGGGGTGGGTGTGGGGATAGTCCCGGGGGTTATTTGACAGGTGCCGGACAGGGTGTTATAATTGATAAAGGGGCGATTAGCTCAGTTGGCGAGAGCGCCTCCCTTACAAGGAGGAGGTCACCTGTTCAATTCAGGTATCGCCCATTATTTTATACCGTCTGGTTCTGGCGGGTGAATCCCGGGGCACGTTGCTGGTGTCTAATAGGTTCAAGGGGGGAAGTAGGGGAAGGTGGGTAATCTGGTTTTGCCCGGTGGTTAAGGAGTTATGGTATAAAAAGGAGGAACTATGAAGATTAAACCACTACAGGACAGAATCCTCGTGGAGAGGATTGAAGAGGAAGTGAAAAAGGGCGGGATTATCATCCCGGATACCGCCAAGGAGAAGCCGCAGCAGGGAAAGGTGATCGCGGTTGGTTCTGGTCGGGTGGATGATAAGGGAAACCGGATTCCGATGGAGGTGAAGAAGGGTGATTATATCCTGTTCGGGAAGTATGCGGGGAATGAGGTGCGGATTGATGATAAGGAGTATTTGATTATGCGCGAGGACGATGTCCTCGGTATCATTGAGAAGGAAAAATAAACCGGAGGAGTTAATATGCCAGCAAAGGATTTACGGTTTGAAGAAGAGGCAAGGCGCGCGATTCTGCGCGGTGCCGAGAAACTTGCCCATGCGGTTAAGGTTACCCTGGGACCGCGCGGGCATAATGTTTTGATTGATAAGAAGTGGGGTGCGCCCACGGTAACCAAGGATGGCGTTACCGTTGCCAAGGAGATTGAACTGGAGGATAAGTTTGAGAACATGGGCGCGCAGATGATTAAAGAGGTGGCGTCCAAGACCTCGGATGTTGCCGGTGACGGAACCACGACCGCAACCATTCTCGCCGAGGCGATTTATCGCGAGGGTTTGAAGAATGTTACTGCGGGTGCGAACTCCATGGCGCTGAAGCGGGGCATTGATCGGGCGGTTGAGGCGGCGGTTGCGGAGTTGAAGCGGATTTCGAAGAAAACCACCGGACGGGAGGAGATTGAGCAGGTGGCGACCATCTCGGCAAATAATGACCGGGAGATTGGTAAGTTGATTGCGGATGCGATGGAGAAGGTGGGTAAGGAGGGTGTGATTACCGTGGAGGAGGCGAAGGCGGTGGATACAACGCTGGAGGTTGTTGAGGGTATGCAGTTTGACCGCGGTTATCTGTCGCCCTATTTTGCGCTTGAACCCGGAACAACCTCGCCGCAGAATCAGCGGATGGAGGCGATTCTTGAGGACGCCTTTGTCCTTTTGTATGAGAAGAAGATATCCTCAATGCGCGACCTGTTGCCGGTTCTGGAGAAGGTTGCTCAGCGCGGCAGACCGATTCTGGTGATTGCCGAGGAGGTGGAGGGTGAGGCGCTGGCCGGGCTGGTGGTGAACCACATCAAGGGGACACTGCGCTGCTGTGCGGTGAAGGCACCGGGTTATGGCGACCGGCGCCGGGCGATGATGGAGGATATTGCGGTTCTGACCGGTGGCAGGATGATTTCTGAGGATCTGGGCATCAAGCTGGAGAATGTGCAGGTTTCTGACCTCGGTATCGCGAAGCGGGTGGTGATTGATAAGGAGAATACGACGATTGTTGAGGGTGCGGGCAAGAAGGCGGATATCCAGGCACGGATTGAGCAGATCCGCCGGCAGATTGAGGAGACCAAGTCTGATTACGACCGGGAGAAGTTGCAGGAGCGGCTGGCAAAGCTTGCCGGTGGTGTGGCGGTGATCAATGTTGGTGCTGCGACCGAGGTGGAGATGAAGAATAAGAAGGCGCTGGTTGAGGATGCGTTGCATGCTACCCGGGCAGCGGTGGAAGAGGGTGTTGTGCCGGGTGGTGGTGTGGCGCTGGTGCGCTGCATACCGGCGGTGGAGAAACTGAAGCTGGAGGGTGATGAGCTGATTGGTGCCAGTATCGTTAAGCGGGCGCTGGAGGAGCCAATCCGGCAGCTGGCACAGAACGCCGGTGTTGATGGTTCAATCGTGTTTAACCGGGTGAAGGATGATAAGGGTAACTTCGGCTTCAACTGCGAGACCCTGGAGTATGGCGATATGTTTGAGATGGGTATCATTGACCCGACCAAGGTGACGCGGATTGCGCTGCAGAATGCGGCGAGCGTTGCCGGATTGATGATTACCACCGAGTGTGCTGTTGCCGAGTTGCCGGAAAAGGAAAAGGCACCGCCGACACCAGGTGGATACGGTGGTGAATACTAAAAGCCGAGCTGTGTGCGGGGGCGTCCGGAACGGGCGCTCCCGCACCGATTAGAGAGGGTGGTATGCCGACCTATGAGTATCGTTGCCGGCGCTGCGGTCACCGGTTCAGCGAGTTTCAGAGAATGGTTGACCCGCCAGTAAAGAAATGCCCGAAATGTGCCAGCAAGAATTCGGTGGAGCGCTTAATTTCCGGTGGCGCCGGGCTGATATTTAAGGGTTCAGGTTTTTATATTACCGATTACAAAAATAAGGGAACTGGTGCTGAGAAAGATAAGGGCTCCAAACCGGAAAAGAGCGGGGAGAAGAAGGGTGATGATTAGGCAAGGGGTGTCTGGTTTACCCCTGCAACACCGAGTGAAGGATGTTCTCCCCTTATTTATTTAAGTTCTTGATATTCAACAGGTTGATTTTGTGTTCCGGCGTTAAAATAGTTGCTTGACAAAAGAAATTTTTTGTGTATCTTATAATCACAGAGGTATCGCTCTTTGATAATTCGGATGTAACCCAAGCGTGCTCGGGTTGTGCCAGTTAAATTCCTTCTAAGCTTATTGCTTGGAGGGTTTGATCCTGGCTCAGGACTAGCGCTGGCGGTGTGTCTTAGACATGCAAGTCGAGCGGGGCGCAGTGTGGTAGCAATACCGTGCTGCGCTTAGCGGCGAACGGGTGAGTAATACAGGGGTAGCTACCCCCGAGGAGGAGCATAACCCATCGAAAGGTGGGCTAATACTCCATGTGCTGACTGGTGGGCATCCTCCGGTCAGTAAAGGTGCCGCAAGGTGCCGCCTCGGGACGGGCTCCTGGCCTATCAGCTTGATGGCGGGGTAACGGCCCACCATGGCTGAGACGGGTAGCTGGCGTGAGAGCGTGACCAGCCACAGGGGAACTGAGACACGGTCCCGACTCCTACGGGAGGCAGCAGTCTAGAAATTTGGGCAATGGACGAAAGTCTGACCCAGCGACACCGCGTGGAGGATGAAGTCCTTCGGGATGTAAACTCCTGTCAGGGGGAGCGAAGCCCGCTTAACCGCGGGTGACGGTACCCCCAGAGGAAGCCCCGGCTAACTACGTGCCAGCAGCCGCGGTAATACGTAGGGGGCGAGCGTTGTCCGGATTCACTGGGCGTAAAGGGTGTGTAGGCGGACTGGCGGGTCGCGGGTGAAAGCCCCCGGCTCAACCGGGGAACTGCTCGCGAAACTACCAGTCTGGAGGGCAGGAGAGGGAGTTGGAACTTCCGGTGTAGCGGTAAAATGCGTGGATATCGGAAGGAACGCCGATGGCGAAGGCAGGCTCCTGGAATGCACCTGACGCTGAAACACGAAAGCTAGGGGAGCAAACAGGATTAGATACCCTGGTAGTCCTAGCCGTAAACGATGCACACTGGGCGTGCCCGATTCTGGGTGTGCCGCAGCCAACGCGTTAAGTGTGCCGCCTGGGGACTACGGCCGCAAGGTTGAAACTCAAAGGAATTGACGGGGACCCGCACAAGCGGTGGAGGATGTGGTTTAATTCGATGCTACGCGAAGAACCTTACCTGGGTTTGACATGCTGGTGGTAGTGACCCGAAAGGGGAGCGACTCGGGTTTTTCCCGGGAGCCAGCACAGGTGCTGCATGGCTGTCGTCAGCTCGTGCCGTGAGGTGTATGGTTAAGTCCCGCAACGAGCGCAACCCCTGCCCTTAGTTGCTAACCCGTAAGGGTGCACTCTAAGGGGACTGCCTCTGTCAAGGAGGAGGAAGGTGGGGATGACGTCAAGTCAGCATGGCCTTTATGCCCA
>CAKZPX010000313.1 GCA_937139435.1 uncultured bacterium | reverse complement strand
GCTGGGTTGCTCCAGATTCCTCTGGGGAGGTGATAGTAAAAGTAACAGTTACCGACTTGAAGGGAGATAGCGCAGTAGATTCGGTCGTAGCGATGGTCAAGCAGAGGGTTGTGGTATTCGTTGATTGGGAGGGGATGCTAAAAACAGGAGATTATGTTTTCTTTTTTGATTCATTGTTAGCCCACTACCGTTTGGAGGGGCGCTCTCAAGCGGACACGAGTAACATCTATCTTATTTTTCTTGATGAAGATAATTTTTCTAAATGGAAAAATCAACTACCCTATGAATTTCTAATTCGAAGATACGCGTACAACACCGAAACATTTGTGGATACAATACCCAGCACCGGTATTTATTATCTAATTTTAGACAACACACGAAATTTCACCGATTGTGGTTTTAGAGTCCGTATTACCTTAAAATCTCCCTGATTGCCAGTGCTCCCATCCTGATTGATAGAGGAGACTGAGGAGAAGGTTGATGGGAAGTCCGATTACATTTAGGTAACACCCTCGGACCTTTTTTACAAATGTAGCAGCTTTGCCTTGAATTGCATATGCTCCTGCTTTATCAAATGGTTCGCTGGTGGCAATATAAGCGTCAATTTCACGATCGGAAAGTTTACGGAATGACACAAATGTGGCTTCAGCATCAGTTACAATTTTTACAGTAGGAAGTTTTATAACACACACACCGGTAATGACTTGATGTGTTTTTCCGGAAAGAAGTTTAAGC
This sequence comes from uncultured bacterium, assembly GCA_937139435.1. Classification (GTDB taxonomy): domain Bacteria; phylum Hydrothermota; class Tepidihabitantia; order Tepidihabitantales; family Tepidihabitantaceae; genus Tepidihabitans. The sequence continues at coordinate 759 of CAKZPX010000313.1, read as the reverse complement.
ATTTGTTTTGCTTCTCTGGTGTTACGGGGTTTGCCGAGGATGTGGTTGCCAATAATCACGGCGGTGTCCATTCCGATTATTAAACCGGATTTAATCTTTTTGTTACGTAATACGGAAAGAGATTTAAGAAAAGCCATGGTCCGGGCAAATTTTTGCGGGGTGAAAGTGATATGGATATCTGGTTCAATAAATTTAGGTTTTAAAATTTCGAAGTTAATTCCCAGAAGACGAAGTAACTTTTGGCGACGCGGCGACGTGGATGCAAGATAAATTTTCATGGTAGAAAAGTCCGGAAAGTACTTTTACCAAAGCGAACGTCGGGTAGTTTCTTGATCCGCACCTCAAAATCATAACGCCAGGTTTTTCCTAATCCGGAGATGTTAAATAGAGCCTCCCAGCAGTGAAGGTCACGCCAGAGATTTAACGAGTAATCAGTGATTTGTTTTTGAATAAAGTTATACCCCAGGGAGTTAATACTCCAGCGCCATCCGGCAATTGAAAATGATATGGAGCCAGTAAGCATATTTTGGTTTTTCCCCCAGGAGTGATTTAAACGGAGCTCCCAGCCCTGTTCACGCTGGTGTAGGGTGTCGATTCGCTTGCTACTCCAGGAAAAAGAGGTAAGGGTGTAATAGTTTTCTCCGAACTTTAACGAATCGGGACGGAATGAGAGATTACCGTCAAACCAGAGGTTAAAAAAATTCTGGATCGGTCCGGAATCATTATCCGGAATTAAAGCAAGCGGTCGGAGGTTAATGG
>CAKZPX010000312.1 GCA_937139435.1 uncultured bacterium | reverse complement strand
TCGCACCGGCACTGGAGTTACAGGGGAAATTAACCGCGGTGGCATACCGAAGCAGTTTTACCATTGAAACCCGTTCTGAAGCGACCACTCTCTGGATTGATGTGCCCAAAAATTCCCGGCTGGTTGTTCAGACCGAGGCGGGCGGCGAGGTGGTAAACAGGATGCGATTGAAATTAACCGAGACACTGATACTTTCGGGAATGAAGGAATGGAAGGTTACCGTTTTCTGGGACTCGGTTGACGGTAACTGGGGGTGTCGTCTGGCAAGTGGTGAGGAGCCGGTACTGAAGAAGGTAGAGGGGTATGCGGACACCATTACTCTTTTCCGCTGGCGTCTAGTCACTGAAGAGGATGTGGAGAAATGGGCATTTAACTATCCGAAGGATGCGACATTTATTGTTCGCTGGTCAGCAGCAGGGATGCGGGGAGTAGAAGAGCAGGACCTGGCTGATAGCCGGGAGGTGAGTTTAATCGGTGCCGGGGTCTGGACAGTTGAAGTTGACCCGCTGGATGGTGGCGGCGAGTTTACTGCTGAACGGGTAAAATAAACCTTATTACCTTTAAACTCGGTAGCCAACTTTTTCGCTGGCGCGGTTTGATCGGTGCGCTGGCGTTTATTGTTGTTTATCTTCTGGGGCGTTCCCGTCCGGATACCTGTGTTAATGGTTTGTTTTTTATTATCGCCGGGCTGGTTTTGCGCGGCTGGGCAGCGGGTTATATCGGCAGTGATGCCCGAGCCCGGTTTATATCGGCAAGCCGGATTGTGCGCAGCGGTCCTTACCGTTTTTTTCCCCATCCACTTTACCTCGGCAACCTGTTAATTGTCTCAGGAATGCTTATCTCACTCCAGCCGGTGGTATGGCTGGCTTTTGCGGTTCTGATCGGATTCCTGATTGAATACGGACTGATTGCCCAGGCCGAGACAACTTTTCTCCGGGAGTCGGGTTTGGCAATAGAACAGCCTGGTTTTAACTGGCGGCTGGCTTTGAACGAACGGCATACCTGGCTGGTAACCGGTATCACCTATCTTCTGATTTTAGTGCGGGCGCTGGTGCTTTAGGATTTTAAAACTGGCGGTAATAGCGGTTGACCGATTGCTGTTTAAGTCCTGCACCCGGGCGGTAACCAAGTAGTCGCCCGGATTAAGGTCCATTGTGTGTAGACGTTCAACCACAACCGCAGTGCTACCTTTACCGGAGATAAAACGGGTCGGGGTCGGTACAACCACCGCCTGATACTGGGGAAGTTTTATTAACTCATAGTTTGCTTCAATCCAGTATTGCTTCAGGCTGTCAACAGTGAGGTTATAGATTTCATAAAGCAGATAAAATGTGCCTCCGGAATGAATCTCCGGTACTACCAGTGGTATAACCCGGCGCCAGTCCGGGCGTTCAAACTGCGGGCTCTGAAATGTGGAGTCAATCAGTGCATAGAAGACCAGATCCGAACCGGGCTGGGCACGTCGGACATAATCAATGAGATTGAGTTGCTTATGGCGTCGGGTATACGCTTTGCCATCAATGGTAATTGCGCTGGCACTCACGGTATAAACATCAAGCGGTAACTGGAACACCTGACGACCGACAATTCGGACTGGTGGGACGAATGTGCTGGTGATAACATCAGTGGTAGAATCAGGTAGGGGGAGAGGAGTACAGCCAAACCAGCCAGCGGTAGTAACAATCGGTTTACCCTGTTTCTGTGCCTGAAACTCAAAGTGGAGATGGATGAGATTCTGTTGCTCCGGGCTGAGTGCCGGGTCGTTACCGGCGATGCCATAGTGCAGTTCTACGGTAACAGTGTCGTTGTGCTGGGTAAGGCGGTAAAGATTAAATGTAAAGTCAAGGGTACGGGCATCTGGTGCCGGTTTTGGTGGTGGTTTGCCATAATCAACCGGTTCCAGTGCCGAAGGAAACCAGTTACTGCCGAAACGGTTTATTCCCACAACTCTGAACGCGATGCCGGTTTTAACAAAGTCAAACTGTAAACCGAGAGAGTCATAGGTCCAGATCTCAGCCGGCTTAACAAAGATGCGGCTGGTTTCGGTTGTTACTGCCCGGGGTGCGTATTCTTCCCGGCGCGGTGGTCCATAACGTATGTAAACCGGAATTCGTTCGTCACCAAGAAGGTCAATGGTGCCAAAGACAGCTTTTGCCTTTTCTGCCCGACGCAGCAAGATATCATGTTCCAGGGGACTGCGCTCCTGCCAGAACCAGGTGATGTAGTCAGCGCGGCTTTGAGGAGTTCCCAGGGTGAGGAAGGTGCGGGCGGCACCCGGTGCCGCCGCCTTGAGCACAAGGTATTCCAGTTTTTCTTCTGGTGTCAGCCGTTCAGCGGGCGATAGTGTTTTAATCTGCCCGCAGCCAGAAGTGGTTAATAAAAGGGAAATAAAAGTAATGTGGACTTTCGGCAGCAGGACTGATACTGGCATCGTAAATACTATCTTCCAGTTTGGCACCAGCGGGGGTGTTTATTCGTCACTCATCGGGATTTTTATGCCCCGGGTTCGGGCGACCCGTTTTGCCTCTTCGTAACCAGCGTCCGCATGGCGGCAGACACCGATACCCGGGTCGTTGGTCAGAACCCGCTGGAGTCTTTCGTCCATTTCCGGCGAGCCATCGCACACAATTACCTGCCCGGCGTGAACAGAGTAGCCGATTCCAACACCACCGCCCGAATGGATTGAGACCCAGGAGGCACCGCTGGCAACATTAAGCATAGCGTTGAGGAGTGGCCAGTCAGCAATGGCGTCAGAACCATCAGGCATTGCCTCAGTTTCCCGATTGGGTGAGGCAACCGATCCGGTATCAAGGTGGTCACGTCCAATAACAATTGGTGCTTTTAACCTGCCGGTACGCACCGCCTCGTTAAAAGCCAGAGCCACTTTATCCCTTTCCCCATAACCAAGCCAGCAGATCCTCGCCGGTAGCCCCTGAAATGGTACTTCCTGTTCCGCCTTTTTGAGCCAGTTGACGAGGGGCTGATTGTCCGGGAATAGTTCCGTTACAATGCGGTCGGTGGTCAGGATATCTTCCGGGTCACCGGAGAGTGCTACCCAGCGAAAAGGTCCCATGCCCTGGCAGAAAAGTGGACGGATATAGGCAGGAACAAATCCCGGATATTTCCAGGAGCCAATTTTACCCGGTATTCTTATCTCTTCCTCTTTGAGAAATCCGCCTTCAATCGCCTTACCGCGCAGATTGTTACCATAATCAAACGTTACCGCACCTCGGGACTGCAGGGTCAACATTAAGCGTACATGTTCCGCCATTGTCCGGTAGGAGCGCCGACGGTATTCTGCCGGGTCATGCTGGCGTAACAGCAGTGCTTCGGCAACACTCATTCCAGTCGGTACATAGCCGTTGAGTTCATCATGGGCAGATGTCTGGTCAGTGAGTAAATCAGGGGTAACATTCCGTTCCACCAGGCGACGCAACAGGTCAACAATGTTGCCGCACCAGGCGATGCTCTTTGCCAGACGATGCTCGCGGGCGGTGAGTGCGGCATCAATTGCTTTGTCCAGGTCGTCAATTCTCTCATCCAGATAACGGGGTTTTTTAGATGCGAGCCGGCGTTCAATGCGGGCAGGATCAACTTCAGCACCAAGATACACCGCACCCGCCATTGTCGCTGCCAGGGGTTGGGCACCGCTCATTCCACCCAGACCGCCGGATACGACAAGTTTGCCCGAGAGGTC
>CAKZPX010000311.1 GCA_937139435.1 uncultured bacterium | reverse complement strand
GTCAATCCGGGTTTTAATCTCTGCCACCACCCTTTCGTTTATCTCCGCCTTTTTCTTTAAATCCTCAGCCGCTGCCGCACCAGCATTTGCGACCAGCGCCGCACCCCGCTCGGTTAACACGTCAACCACAAACCGCCCGCCGGTGTCGGTAAAAAGCAAATCCAGCCCTTCGGTGCCCTGAGGACCGCCGCCCACCCCGCTACAGAAACAACTATCCAGCGCCTGAGCACAACTTACACCGAGAAACAGGGTTCTTTCCAGCCGCTGCGCCACATACGGGTCGGCCCGTTCATCATCGGTAAAAAATCTTCTGATAAATGCCAGTGCCCGACCATCACAGGGACGCAAGCCCAGGACAACACTTTCCTCTGGTGGCGATGGCGCTACCGCGTTACCATTATTATCAAAATAAAACAGCACCTCACAACCGGGGAACACAAAACCCTTTGCCGGTTCGCGCACCGGACCCGGCTCAGTCCTTATCTCGTCATAATTACTAACCCGACACCACTCCTGTCCAACCGGGGCAAAAACCGCCATCCGGTTCGCCAGGTCGCGCACCAGCGCCCGCAACTCATCCCGCACCAGAACCTTCGGGTTCAATTTCAACTATCCTCCCTGAAAGAAAAACTCCTGCGGGTCATCAGGACGGAAACTCGCCAGCGCCGGTCTCTCGTCCGGGTTCAGCCCGGCAACAAAACCAAACCGTTCCCTGACAATCCGCGCCACCTCGCGATTGAAACGCATCAGGTCAATCCCCATCGGACAGGCACGATGGCAGGCACCACACTCCACGCAGCGCCCTGCCATGTGCCACGCCCGACCGATGTGGAAAACCATATTGTCGGAAACCGAATGGCTCTTTCCCGCCACCTGTGGCATATTCAGGTCAACAAAACAAACCGGACAGTAGCAGTTGGGACACACCTGGCGGCAGGCATAACAGCGAATGCACCGGCTCACATCAGCGCTTAACTCCCTCCAGCGTTCGTCACAAGATAACTGCCGGAACTTATCATCTTTCCCATTTGCCTGTCTCGCCACCGGTGCACCAATCATTTCATCGTAAATCACCGGATTCGGATACTGACAGTGGCGACAGGATGGTGAAAGCTCGTCATCTTTTTCCTTTACTCCCTCACAGCCGACCCCAAGGATATAAACATCCTCGCGCTTAATCTGCTTTTCCTGTAATAAAACCACAATGGAACGGGAATCACAGCCGCGAGCGACAACCGCAACCTTGACGCGATTTTTAATTTTTAACAAGTAGTTGGCGAGGTTCTGGCTGCAGGTATCATCAATTATCAACCGGTCGCAATCCTCGGGTTTAAAAATAAACGCCGGGCTTGACCGCCCAGAAGAACCTTTTTTAAAACCCAGCACCATCTTTACCGCCCCGGACTCTAAAAGCGCCCGCGCCCGCTGCCGCAATGCCTCCATAACTTTCACATCACCCTCTCTACATTAGACCCCAGGAGCAAACCGAAGGATTTACCTTTCTTGCCCATCATAACACCTTTACCAGCTTCTTACTGGGACCCAGTTTCTGCACTTTTTCGGTTACCTCCCGCACCAGCCGGGCAAAGCGCTCGCCCTCAGCCGCCGAGACCCAGGCAAATGTCACCCGCTCCGGCTCAATACCGCAGAAGGTCAAAAGGTCGTGTAAAACCGAGAACCGGCGCCGGGCAACATAGTTGCCGGTAAGATAATGGCAATCACCCGGATGACATCCGGAAACAAGCACACCATCCGCACCCTGCTGCAGTGCCTGTAAAATAAAAAACGGGTCAACCCTGGCGGAACAGGGCACCCGTATTACCCGGATTGTCGGTGGATACTGAATTCGGGATATTCCGGCAAGGTCAGCACCAGCATAAGAACACCAGTTACACAAAAAAGCAACAATCTTAGGCTGAAATTCACCAGACATCGTGAAGTCAAAATTATAACCAGCTAATAACCGCTGTCCAGTTTTTTCTCTGCGGCATGCAGCGCCAGTTTCTCCAGGTCATAAAGCACAAACCGCACCCGCTTCATCTCCCGGGCAGATTCCGGTGCTGAAATCTTCAAAACCTCCTCCAGAACCCGTGCCGCCTCCTCAGCGCGCTTAAAATTCGCCATCAGCACATCAACCAGATTCCTTCTTTTCAGCCGGTCAAAACGGTCACCCCTTCCCGGATCCGACTCGCTGCTGCGAAACCGGATCACCTGCCGGCGCAACGGTACCAGTTCTTTGCCGACCCGGGTGCGCAACGCCCGCACCCGGTGCAAAACCCCCTTACTCTCCAGACCGAGCCGGACAACATCCTCCACCACCTTCAACGCCTCGGTCAACCGATTGATATTTACATCAACGATCCGGGCGCTATCAGGACTGAATGCCATCGCCACAAGTAAAAATTAACATCCCATTACCAGAGGTCAAACCGCAGCAAAAAAATTGCCCGATACCGCACCGGTATCGGGCAGGTCCTTGACACCTCTTTTAGCCGCAGCAACAGGAACCTCGTGGCTTGTCCCCGCTCTTCTTCTTCATCGGCTTTTCACAGCACATAATCACGCAATCGTCACCACAACCGCACGCCTTGGCAACGACCACTTCCAGACCGCACTCACTGCACACAAGCACATCGCCTGGTTTGCTACCCATAATTATCCTCCTTTATTTATTACCATACTATTTTAACCGAGATTTAATCACCGGTCAAATCATTTTCCAATCCCGCACCCCTATCCTTGTTTTCATCAGTTCCTGTCTTCCTTCTGACTCCCGAAAGGTTTACACCATCACCCCTGATTCTCCTGCCACCATCCCGCCCACTCTGATAGAAACATAGCACCGGACACTACACCCGGAAAAGAAAGACAACTCTGAAACCGTTATGAAACAGGGTTTCACCCCCTCTTTTACTAACACCAGCACATTTATAATCATAGACCCGGTAACCCCGGGAATCACCCGGAGACATACCCCGGACAGGAGAAGCAAATTTGCTTCTGATGTAATAACCGTCTAAAATTGTGTAACTTAACTTTATTGCCCCGCCATTATTTTTATTTCTGGCGTTATCTTTTCTTCTTTTTCTGGCTCTAACTGATTGATGGGAGTTGCCGGATAAAAAGCCGTAACGCTCATGGTCGGGTCAAAAGCAACAAATAAAAAGAACAATATCGCCCGGGTCGCTATGAATACCGCTTTCCATCACCGCTCACTGCGTAGCGGTCAATTTGACTTCAATCCAACCAGTTTTATACTTATACTATGCGGCGCGGTGTTCTCCTGCTCAACATCGTCCTTATCCCGCTCTTTGCTCAATCGCCATCTCAGCAATCCGCCGAGCCCGAGGCGTGGCTACTCCCTTTTACCTGTGCCTATCAACCGGATATCGGTGAGTTTAATAACCGATTCCGGGATCGTGGCATACCCACAGCAAGAACCCGGCATTATGGCTGGGGTGTTGAAATTCGCTCCCTGGTGGGCAAAGATTTTCTCACCGGTCCGATCTTTTTCCGCACCCAGGACATCGTCACCAATGAAACAATACAACTCCGCACCGAGACCACCGCCCTCTTGATGATGCTCGGATTGAAACTGCCTCTTTTCCGTTTTCTTACCGTTGTGCCGATGCTGGCATTAGGAGGTGTTCAACCCGGTTTTCAGATTATGGCGAAAAGCGGTGAGATTGCGCTTGATTCGCTCCTGACCTTGCCCGGACAGATGACCGGCCTCTCGCCCGGATTAAAGTTAACCGGTCTTGCCGCCCTGGAATTAAACCTGTTAATCCCGACCAACAGCGGTAACTACGGCATATCTCTGCGTGGTGGCTACCTTTACTCGCCTTTTGTTCTCAACTGGCGGCTTCCCTCAGGCGCACGGGTTACCGGCACCCCGGACACAAAAATCCGTGGTCCCTGGTTCTCACTCGGGATAACCATTATCCCGGCACCCGAGGTAACAACTGTCCAATGAAAAACACTCTCTGGTCAAACTTAGCATTGCCCCTGGTCATTCTTTTATTCTCCGGCATTTACTGGCTCTCCTGTCTTTATCCTTACCGTGCTGAAGATACCCAGACGCGCACCCGCTCGGCGCAGGACATTAACACCATCAGTGTTACCAGCCACAATGGTGCCATAACCGCTAACGCTGTTAATGACACAACGGTCGCAGTTAAAATTACCCGTTATGCCTATGGTCGCACCGACGCCGATGCCCGGGCGCGACTGGAAAGGGTCACCATCACCGATACAGTTATCAGCAACACCTGGTCACTAACGGTTCAGACCCCTCCGGCAATCCAGCCGCTCGGCGCACGGTTTAACATCAACGCACCATCCGGTATACACCTTGACCTCACTACCAGTAACGATAAGGTCACCATCAATGGATTTCGTGCCGATTTCAACGTCACCGCATCCAATGCCGTGGTCTCTTGTATCGGCACAAGCGGCAATGCGGTCATCACCACAAACAACGGCAAGGTAATTGTTCAGGTGCACTCCGGCACAATCAGCGCCCAGACCTCCAACGCTGCAATTGAATGCGACATCGCCCATCTGCCAGCAACCGGCTCGGTAAACTTAAAAACCAGCAACGACGATGTAACGCTACTTTTGCCTCCTGATGTCTCGGCAACCGTTAACGCCACCACCTCCAGCGGCACCGCAGTCATTGCCGGCTACAGCGGTGTGGTGTATTATGAACAGACTCAGAACCACATCCGTGCCCGGATTGGTTCCGGAGCAGCAAATATTACCATTAACACCAGTAACGGTGATATCGTTATCAAATCCCGATACTGAAAAAGAAATGGAGGTAGAAAAATGCCCGAAGGCAAAAGCAGTATCAGCCATCTAACCGATGAAAATTTTGATAATGAGGTAAAAAACTCAACCCAGCCGATTCTTGTTGACTTCTGGGCACCCTGGTGCGGTCCGTGTCGGATGCTGGCACCGATTTTGGAGCGCATTGCCGAACGGTTTGCTGGCAAGATGCGGGTGGCGAAGATAAACATTGACGAAAACCCGGCTGTTACCAGCAAATTTGGCATCATGAGTATCCCCACCTTAATCCTTTTCCAGGGTGGCAAAGAGGTCGACCGTACCATCGGTGCCCTGCCCGAGGGGATTCTGGCAGAGAAACTGACCAGACTCCTCGGTGGTGAAGAAACCAGGACCGGAACCGACTGACCTTTTTCCGCCCTTGGCTGGATTGTCGCCCGGTTTCATCAGCCGGTTAAAAGAGCTGTGCGCACCAGACCGGGTCATCACCGACCCGGAGAAACTGATTGACTACGGTCATGATGAGAGCCCGGAAACACCCCATCTGCCCGATGTATTAATTAAACCGCTTAATGCCGAGGAAATAGCCGGGATAATCAAACTGGCCCGGGAAGAAATGGTCCCGGTTACACCCCGGGGTCTGGGCACCGGTCTTGCCGGTGGCGCGGTGCCCAGCTACGGCGGGATAGTAATCTCTACCGAACTGATGAACCGGATTATCCAGGTTGACACGGAAAATCTTATGGTGCGCACCCAGCCCGGTGTGATAACCGCCCATCTGCAGAACGCCTGTCAGGAGCATCACCTTTACTATCCGGTTGACCCGGCATCACTGGAGGAGTGCTCTATCGGTGGCAATGTTGCCACCAATGCCGGCGGTGCCCGGGCATTCAAATATGGTGTTACCGGCGACTATGTCACCGGCATCCAGGCGGTGCTTGCTGACGGCTCAATAATCAACTATGGCGGAAAATTAAGGAAAAACGCCACCGGCTATGACCTCAACCACATCCTGATCGGTTCCGAAGGCACGCTCGGAATTATCACCGAGACCACCTTCCGTCTTGTCCCCTATCCCCGCTATCAGATTGACCTGCTGATTCCGTTCCACTCCCTTGCTCAGGGTGTCGAACTGGTTCTCGGGCTGACCCGGGAAAAAAGGCTCGTTCCTGCGGTGGTTGAGTTCATTGAGCAAAAAGGCATCGCCGCCTGCTGTCAGGTGTTAAACGAAACCCTTCCAATCGGTGACGGTGCGGTTCACGTCCTGGTAGAACTGGAAGGGCAGGACCAGGAAGAGGTGCTGGATGATGCTATTGCCGTTGCCCGGCTCGGGCAGGAACTCGGTGCCAGTGAGCCGGTAATTGCTGATAACCCTGCTAGCCAGGCACGGCTGTGGAAGACCAGACGCTCGATTGCCAAAACACTCAAACAACTCTATCCTCAGGTGATTGCCGAAGACATCGTCGTCCCGCTTGCCTTTATACCTGAGACCGTCCAGTTTCTCAGTGAACTGGAGAAAAGGTTTAATGTGGTCATTGTCCCCTTCGGTCATATCGGTGATGGCAACATCCATGTTGACCTCTGTCGCACCACGGCAACCGAAAAAGAAAAATGGGAAAAGACCGCAGTAAGGGTTGTTGACGAACTTATTGACTTTGTGGTCAGGGTCGGTGGTCAGATTACCGCCGAACATGGTATCGGTTCGTTAAAGCGCCGCCTCCTGAAAAAAGGGCTCACCGAAAATGAAATTGCCCTGATGGCAAAAATCAAAAAAGCCCTTGACCCGGACAGCATTTTAAACCCGGGCAAGATATTTCCCGAAATGTAGCAACTACCGCCGGGCGATTTTACCTAACTTTTTAAACCCCTTTCCCTGCACAACAACCAGGTAAACCCCGGACGCTAAGTCGCGTCCCTGCTCGTTCCGTCCATCCCAGGAAATAACCCTATCCCCCACCTGGCTGAACCGGCGCACCAGCATCCCGGAAAGGGTGTAAATATAAACATCCACCGTCTCGCCCGCAGGAAAGTCCAGAACCAGCTCACAGGCACCGAAAAATGGTGCCGGTCGGGTATAGGGCTCGGCCCAGGTGTTTATCCGCACCCGATACAACTGACTCACCAGGGACACATTACCGCAGGTATCAACCGCGGTCAGAAAAAAGTTGTGCCCGCTGGTGTCACGGGAAAGGTTGAAAAGATAGGCGGTGGTATCATCGGTCACTGTTGCCACACGCAGATAATTGAACGCCTGTACCCGGATATCATCAATAAAAACCCCGAGGCGGTTAATCGCCTCATTGGTAACATAACGAAAGCGTAAAAACACCTTTCCAGCCGGCAACTGGTAGCGGTACTCACGCCAGGTATCGGCCTGTCCGTAAAACGAGTCCAGCGGATACCAATCTCTGCCCGCGCCCGACCACTCTATGTAACAAACATCGCGCTGGATGTTACCGGAACTGTCTTCCTCCTCCTCGGTAAAATAAAACGCATAGAAGGACAATATCCCGCCCGCAGCAAGTGTAATGGGTGCTTTCAGGGTCAACCGGTTGTCCAGACCGGCCGCCGAACCGGAAAAGAAAGAAAAGGATGGCGAACGGACATAACGCTGGGAAAGTGTCCACCCCTCAGCAACCCAGTTGTCTAAATTATGTGCCCAGTCAAGGAAAACGGTGGCGGGCTCGTCAGCATGATACAAATGGTAATGCACCGGTGTCAGGTCAAAGGAACGACTCCACCACAACCGCACATCACCGCGACCGCCACAACGGTCACCTAAAATCTGCGGCCGGGTTGGCTTCACATCATCCTGATGATAATAACTGTTCAAAAAGGAGAGCCAGGGAACCGAATCAGCAAAAACCAGACCACGATACTCATCTAACTTCTCTTTAAACCCGAGATAACCATAGGGAAACCAGACCGACAACCCGGTTGCCTGTCGATAGTGTCCGGTGGCAGCATTGGCAATAACTAACGGATTGAGCGTTGCCCGCAATTGTTCAACCAGTGGCGATGATGGTGCCAGCTGCCAGAAATGAATAAAATCTATCTGCTCATCCCGGACCGACGGCGGGGTAATCGCATTCAGACCAAAGGTCTGGACACCCTGCCGGCTCAGCGCAAAGCCCGGCTCCTCTGCCACCACATCACCTCGCAGCGCGGCACCAAGCACACCAAGAACCCTTTTCAGCTGCGCCATATCAATTGCAGAAAGACATCCACTCTCACCCGGATAACTGAAAACATAATCCGCACACATCTCGGGCAGAAACTCTCTGGGTGTGGCGGTCGGGCGCGCGGTCAGACGACCAAGCAAAGCGTCGTAAGGAAAACCATCCCAGGGCACCACCGCCTCAGACGCCAGGAAATAGTCACACACCCCTAACGCCTCAACCGCAACCTCTATTGACCCCATCAAACAGGCATCAAAACCGAGGATGGTCAACCGCCTGCCCAATTTTTTCTTCCCCAGTTCCAGTGCCTGACGCAGTTCACCACCTGCCACCCCCATCATGTGTCCGGCCGACTCGTCAATCAACACCGCCCGCTGTGGTCCATAACCCTGGCGCCAGCCGGTGCCGTGGTCCCAGATAATCAAAAAATAATTCTGTGCTGGAAACCGGCTACCGAGAAAC
>CAKZPX010000310.1 GCA_937139435.1 uncultured bacterium | reverse complement strand
CGCCTCCTCCTTTGTGCCGGTTAAATGTACCGTTTCAATACGTAAACTCCTTTCAGCCTGCAAACCTGCGGCAGTCCGTAGATAGCGTCCATCCCAGAGATATGTAAGACCAGAACTGCCATCCCGATTCTGCAGCCCAACTGTAATTGAATTGAGGTCATTTGATGTCTTAAAACTGATCACAATGGCATTATCACCGGTAGGAGTCCGGACGGTCGTATCAAATACCTGTACCTGTGCCTTTTCCCACTTATTCGGCATACCGAAATAAGAAATGGAATCAAACTCAACAATGAACCGGTGCCCGACCGGATCATAGTAATACCAGATGGCACCGTAACGGCTTGGCGCCAGATCATCCCAGAGAAAGGCGACGATATTCGGGGGCGCACGATAATAGGGCAGTTCCACATTTACAAAATCACACCGGCTGGTGGTATCAGCTGCTACCCAGCCATTAGAACAAATTGAGATGTGACGGTAGGGCATCCCATAGTACACCCAATAGCCGAATTCGGGCGGTAGTTCAATACTGCGAGTCTCGTCATCAGCAATCGTCATCCTTGTTCCGATACCTCGCAACTCAACCCAGTCATATTCAGGCATTGAACTGTAACAGGAATCGGTCCAGTCGTAAATCTGATATCCATAGTGGTCCGGACCGACCGGCAGATTGGTAGAATCGCCCACAATTATTGATACCAAAATGGTATCATGGTATCCGGAACCATTAATAATCAGTTTACAGGGAAGCGGCGCTTCAATTGGCACATCCAGGGTTGCCCGCACGCGAAACCGGTCATTCGTACTGGCGGTTGTCTCTCCAGCACCAGCCGGAGCAAAACCGCCGTTTGCATCCAGGATTTCCAGAAACTGTGACTGACTGATAAGCTGCCCGGTAATCGCTCCAATATCTGCTCCTGCGTTACGCAAGACCAGTATCAGGTCTACCGTCTCGCCCCGGTCAATCTTGCTATTGGCAATGCCAGAACTATCAATCACCTGGAACGTCTTATAAACTAAAGACGGTGTCTCTAAAGTGTAGAGTGAAATATCATCGGCGAAGACCTTCGCCGAAGGATAAACCCCTCAACAATTATCCAGAACAAACCCCAGGAGACCAACCCTTATCACCTTTATCTGTTGCGGGTCAACTCCAGGCAGATTTTCCAGCTCATTCCTGAGATTAAAACGATAGTTGTGCAAGTTGCTGGAGTCTCCAGCCCGAATTAAGTGCAGTGTCGGGCTGTTTTGCCAATCGCACCCCCTTGTTGCCATGTAAATCCGAGTTTCGCCTAAAACTGAATCGTCTGAATCCAGATATTCAAGAAAAACTGCCCCAGCAGCAAAAAGGCTATCACTTTCGCTTTTGGCGGTCAAACGACAGTCAACCGAAAATGCCAAATCCAGACCACCCGGTAAATCTACTTGCTGATAAATTTTCATCCCCTGATGAAGCATTTTATGAATCATAACTTCAAAGTCCCGGTCCGGAGAAAAACTATGTTGCCAGCGCAAACGACAGTTACCAGTATCAGGAAAAAGTCCCCAGCGAACAACCTGCCAGCCAGAATCAGGCGGCAGTTCAAAATCTCCATTATAAATTAACTCTTTTGTCCAGCCAAATACAAAAAGAAGATTAATTAAAAAAGCGCTCTGGAAAACAAACTCAAATCAGTATCAGTTTTACCCCTGCCCCGGCTCTCAATAAAGCGGTTGATTAAGTTTTACCTCGTAGGTCTTGGTAAAATACTCAACCTTAACCCGGTCCTGTTCAACATCAAGAATTCTCCGCCCTTCTATCTGGTCACCTTTTTTTACCCGACGTTCGCCAACAAGCGCGACACGCTCGCCAGTCGGCTCAGGTAGAATCGCCTTCAACACCGGCACACCGGTCTTCTTTGAAGAGTAGCCACCCCGACCGCTCCTGCCTGTTACCACCCTCCCTGTCCTTTCCTCCTTGCGCGATCTGCTTCTTCGCTCCCTCCTCCGCTCCAACCGCTCCTCTCTTGATGACCTGCGCCGACTTTCCCTGTCTTTACGCGAACTTACTTTAATTTGGGAACCACTTCCCTTATCCCCTCTTTTTTCCCTACGAGCGACTTCAGTTTGCCTCTCTTTTGCCTGACGCGCGGCCGCACCCTTACCTTTTTTACCACCAGATGCTGCGATAACAACAATTACAATTACCAGAATAGCAACTACAGCCAGAACAACATACTGAAAAACTCCGGTTTTTTGCGACCCACGCCGGGGACTTCTCAACCGTGGGGCACCTGCCCTGTCCGAAGACATCATAACATACTCCCTTTTGAACCAATTAAATTATTCGGAATTAAATACACACAAAAATTACACGCTGATTTCACATAAAACATTACCGGAAAACCCTACCCATTGTCAAGTTAAAAATAAGCCAGCACCTCAAAAGAAATTAACTGGTCGGCGGGCTGGTCAGGACGGTCAGTATATGTGTATTTCCCTCGGGCATTAACCATCTCATTAAACAAATACTCAACCTCTACCAACCCCTGGGGTATAAAACCAGTCGGACGGGTCAATGCCACATCCCACGGTAATACCGATACCGATGCCCAGCGGTAAATAAATCCTAACTGGGTACGCGCCTTTGCCCGCTGGAAAAACTTATGTGTCCTTCCCAGCCACAATTCAACAGCATCCAGAGCAAATCTTCCTAATTCTGGATAAGCAATCTGTTCCTCAATCTTCTTTGTATCATAAGACAAACCAATTTCCAGTCGCAATTTTGTCCCAATAACCGGTATGACGGAAAAAAGCCACCCGCGCTCGGTGTATTCAGTAATCCCTGAAGCCAGACGACGCTCCATATCTAACCGCTCCACTCTTGCCTGGATGTCAACTTCTTGGATAGCATTATTACTTACCATTTCGCCAAACCACTGATAATTTTCTACAATTTTCCCGGTTATTGGCAATGTTCGGTCCTGACTTCTATTACCAGAGAATCCCACTTTAGGAGTAAATGCCGGTTCGAAAAGATGGAAGTCAATCCGAACATCCAGACGCCTCTGTTCGCTCAAAACGCCGGTATCAGCTCGGGTTAAAAATTCACTTAAAGTAGCAAAAAGACTCGCCGGTTCAAATCTCGTAATTTCAGTAAAAAAATTACCATTTATCTCTCGAGCGGTAGCAAATCTTCCTAAGAAGATCAGGAATCGCTCGTAATCGCCTCCAGGATTGTAAATATAGTTTCCGGTTATTGTGTCACGAATATAGCTTCCCCTCCCCGATCCAACATACCGAAATTGTTCGTCTTTTAACTGCACCCGGCGATAGGATTGATTAATATCTGTCCCTATTCTCATGCCGGATAAAGGCGTCCAGGCAATCTGTGCCCCTCCAAAAAATCTATTCCAGTCCGAATTGAGGGAATCATAAAAATCTATCCCTTGATACCCGCCAATAGCGTTCAATCTAAGGATATCGCCCATCCGCCAATCACAATCCAATTTTAACTGTTTATTCTGTCTCGCCTTTTGCCAGATCATCTCGGTTGATTCTCTTGCTTCATAATCGGTTAGCCGAAATTCAGCACCCACCGAAAGTAGCGCAAGTGGTTTTATCTCACTCCCAATAACGAAAGTCCTGTTACGGTTCCTTTGCCCTTCTTCTATATCCCAGCCCAACCGTGGGTACCACTGCAAAATTTGTGGATGCAGGTTAAAACCAGCAGAATAAAAATCATCTACCTTAAAACCATGCATAGAGAAAAAAAACAGCCTGCCCCTCCCCGCATACCGAGAAAGTACCCGGTTATCAAACCGTTGTAGCCTGCCCACCTCACCCTG
>CAKZPX010000309.1 GCA_937139435.1 uncultured bacterium | reverse complement strand
GGGCGCGCACCTCCATTGAACCACTGCTGGTATAGGTGTGGGTATCAGCATAAGCAACACCTCCATCCACCCACCCTGACCATTCAGAACGTGTTCCATCGCCCCAGTCAAATTGATAGGCAACCTGCCCTCCTGCCGGGTCGGTGGTCTTCGTGGTGCAGGCAAGAACAACATTCTTATAACCGATCACCGGTCCGGTGGGCTTGTCCGGTACTAACGGTGGTCTGGGACAGCCAGAAAATAAAATACCAGCCAGGAGAATAAAAAATACTTTCAGCCAGCGCGAGTTAATGTTCAAAACCACACATCCTCCTTTGCTTTAAAGGTCAATTATATAGATTAGCCAGAAAAATGGATATGTCAAGGGGATTCGGACGCACTGCCCACAATCCGGCGGTCAATAAATACCCGGACTGCCGGAGCAACTTTTTCCCAGCGATAATCATGACCGTGGATGTGCCACACCTCTTCAAAAGACCCGCCCGCACCGCCAATCTGACGCCAGAAAAAATCTTTCAACCCTTTAAGCAGTGAAGTAAAAAGCTCCTCCACCGCTCCCCGCCATAAGGGGTCTGCACCGCCATTGGTTAATATAAGATTATTTTCCGTCATCACCACCCTGCGCCAGAACGGAATGCCAATCTCAATGCTAAAAACCTGTGACACCACCGCCGGTGAGAACGCCTCCACTGTCTGATTGGCAAATGTTGCACCATTAGACAACCCGATAAGGATAAACTTCTGCTCTGGATACCTTCGGGCAACAGACTCTATCTCCTGGACAAACCTGTTTACCCTCTGACGATGAAAACCCAGCATCTCGCCCAGGACACTGATCTGCCCTTTTATCACCGGGCAATGGGCAGAGAGGTCTTCCGGCACCGCCCGCTGATAAACCGCCACCCCCGGTCTTAAACCGCAACTGTCAAGATAACCGGCAACGCCCTTCACTATTGGAAATATGTCCGGCGATTCCTCTAACGGGACATTACCCCAGCCACCGCAATTTACCACCAGCAACACATTCCATTGCGCCTTGCCATCTTTAAGCGCTGTGTCCCCACTGGAAATGGCATCCCAGTTCAATACTGTAACAGCGGGGAAAACCAGCAGTAGCAACACGACCTTATTCCGTCAACCGGGCGCCTGAACCTATTCCTGCCGGTCTGCCCGGTGAGTACCAACCCTGTTTTTTTCTGCCTTATTTTTCCTTTATCTTTTCGCTCTTATCCTCTACCGGCTCTGGTTGTAGCATTAACTTGCCGGTAGAACGCTGGCTGTGCTTGGCTATAAACGAAGCGCTCCTGGGGTTACGGGCGAGAATAAAATCATAGGTCTGCCCTGGAACCAGACCAGAAACCTTTGTTCCCTTCAATCCTGTCCAGTCCAGCGGATAGACAAACTCAATTGTGGTCGTATTCGTCTCATCATCGTAATCCACCTCCCATTCCTCAAGCAACTCCACCCCTTTTACTGGTTGATGCTTATAACCGCTCCCGATATGATTGGCAAGCGCCACCGAGTCATCGGTATAATAGCCGATAAAGATGTTGACACCATCCATAACCGCTGAACCCAGTCCTAACGCCATCCAGCCGGTTCCCTTTGCCTGCATCGCCACATAGAGCAAACTGTCGTCATAACCCCAGTAAAGCGTAATCCCGGTTACCGGGTCAACAAACCTTGCCGGATACTCAGGATAATCCTCATCATCATCCACAAACCCGTCCACGCTCACCCAATCCTCCATGGTTGCATCATAAGGAATAACCGCTAACTTCTCCTGCCTCTTCTGGGCGGACTGTGCCGCACCTGAGGCAAAAACGACCAGAATGGCAATGGCAAACCAGGCGACCTTTTTCATAATTTGCTCCTTTCTTCCAATATTCATATCTTAAAATTTTACCCTCAAGCAACAACCAGTCAAGTCACAAAAGCACCAGCCGCTTCTTTTAATACCACCGCAAAGGGATAAATAGTCCTGCCCTCTTCTTGCCACAGTTAGGTCTATGACCGGTACAAAACCAGAAGAAAATTAACCAGCCCTGTCCGTCACCAGTCAGGGGGCTTTTCAGAACTTAAAACACTATCTACCCTGCCAGATAACCCGCACCCTTGCCCCCAAAACACCACACCGGACAGCGCCTGAATTTTAACACCATGTCCTCTTCGGGGTTATCCCCGGGGTGACTCCGGGGATAACCCCGGGGATAACCCACTGAAAATAGCGATAAATCAATTAACATTCTTAATATCAATTAATTATAAAAATCGCCCCGCAATTAATATGTGTATTTTTATGCAAACAAAATAACAGACCAGGAAGAAAAGGCTCTGGTGTTATCCTGCTGGTTTCAGGTTCAGCTGCAGGAGTTTCAGACCGGTATCTGGTTCCAGTTCCCGGCGCACCAGACCTGTGCCAGGGATGATCGCTATCTCGCAGGTCGCTGCCACCCTGCCGGCAAAAAGATGACCGCCGGCTGTCGCCATCTTCTGGTTACTTAAAACCGCATGGATATGGCACACCGGCTCGTCTTTATCCCAGGCGATATTGCCCACAAGAGAACAGATCTCGTACTCAGCCCGCAACCGGCGCCGGTGATAAACCTTCTTCTCAAGATGGTAATAACCCAGAACAAAGTCCCTGCCGGCGCCCAGCCCGAAAATCAAACCGGACTTTATTTTTTTCTTTCGAACAAACTCCACCAGGGTGGTCAGAATTTCCTCATCTCGCTCCAGGCGCAATTGATAAAAATTGCTGTTCTTTATCCATCTCATTTATCCTCCTCCTTTTTCTCTGCAGCCGACCTGCCCTTCTGACGCTGGATATACCGGCATTCAGGATAGCCGGAGCAGGCGATAAACTTACCAAACCGGCTCTGCCTTTCTATCAATGGCTTACCGCATTTCGGACACTTCTCCTCCAGAAACTTCGGTGGCTCCTTTTTCCCTTTCTGGATGTAGTCGCATTGCGGATAGCCGGAGCAGGCGATAAACTTACCAAACCGGCTCTGCCTTTCTATCAATGGCTTACCGCATTTCGGACACCGCTCGCTCAGATGCTTTTCCTCTGGTTTTTTCACATGGTCGCACTCGGGATAACGGGAACAGGCAACAAACTTGCCAAACCTGCCCCACTTCTCTGCCAGCACCGCGCCACACTTCGGGCAATTCTCTTCCAGGCGCTGGATCAACCCCTCCTTAATATCACCGGTCTCTGCCAGCGCCCGATCCAGGTCCTCCTTAAACGGCTTATAAAAACTTGCCACCGCATTGCGCCACTCCTCATCACCCTCCTCAATCCTGTCCAGTTCTTTCTCCATCTCCCGGGTAAACCCGATGGCGAATATGTTGGCAAATCTCGGGATAAGAATATCGTTCACCACCATCCCCAGTTCGGTGGGCACCAGCTTGCCCTCCCGGCGCTCAACATACTTCCGTTCCAGAAGCGTGGGAACAATTGTCGCATAGGTGGATGGTCTGCCGATACCATTAACCTCCAGACGTTTGATTAATGTCGCCTCGGTATAACGGGGTGGCGGCTGGGTAAACTTCTGCTCCGGTATGAAATCATTTAAAACTACCGCCTCACCCGTCTCCAGCCCGGGTAGCGGTCGCTCCTTGTCCGGAACACCGTAAACCCGTTCAAACCCATCAAACACCCGGACCAGCGACTCTGCCCGGAAGGTAAAGTCACCACCCTTTATCTCCGCCTCCACTGAATTATAAACCGCATCTGCCATCTGACTGGCTACAAAACGGCGATAGACCATCTCATAAACCTTGAACTCATCGGGTTTAAGATAGGGCTTAACCACCTCCGGTGTCAGGTCCAGCCGTGTTGGTCTTATCGCCTCATGCGCGCCCTGAGTGCCCTTCCGGTCAGGATAATGTCTTGGTGCTGAAGGCAGATACTTATCACCATAATCCCGGGCGATCAACTCCCGCACCGCATTAATCATCTCATCTGCGACCCGGAAGGAGTCGGTGCGGGGATAGGTGATAAGACCGACCGTCTCTTTTTTCAAATCAACACCCTCAAAAAGTCGCTGGGCGATGCGCATCGTCCGGGCAGAACCGAAGCGGAGAACCTGTCCCGCCTCCTTTAACAGCGTGGCGGTAACAAACGGGGGCAGAGGTCTTTTATGCCTTTCCCGACCGGTCACACCGCTGACCTGAAACTCCAGCCCGGCGCAGGCACGGCGGATACCCTCCACCTCTCCAGCGCTTTTTAACCGGAAATTGTCACCTTTAATCTTTATCAATACCGCTGGAAATGTCTCGCCATTCGCCCGGGCAAAGACCGCCCGCACCAACCAGAACTCCTCGGGCACAAACCCCTGAATCTCCCGCTCCCGCTCCACCAGAATCCGTAAAGCCACCGTCTGCACCCTGCCCGCTGACTTTCCCGCCCGCACCGTGCGCCATAAAAGGGGCGACACCAGATACCCGACCAGCCGGTCCAACACCCGCCTTGCCCGATGGGCATCAACCTTACGCTGGTCTATCTCACCCGGTGATTTAAACGCCTCGGCAATCCCTTTGGGTGTAATCTCATAAAAAAGCACCCTTTTTATTTTCGCACCATTTTTAATCTCCTGCGCCACCGAATGGGCAATCGCCTCACCCTCCCGGTCCGGGTCGCACCCGAGATACACAACCTCTGTATCCTGCGCCGCCTCCTTTAACTCTCTAACCACCTGCGCCTTGCCCCGAATGCGGATGTATTCCGGCTCAAACCCTTTATCAATATCCACACCCAGTCGGGATTTGGGCAGGTCAACAATATGCCCCCGGGAGGAAAGCACCCGCATCTTACCCTTTAAAAGCCGGCTGATAGTCCGCGCCTTGGTCGGCGATTCAACGATTATTAATGCCTTTTTTGCCATAAAGGTGTGAAGGATAGCGGAACTCTATTAAAAGTCAATCAGTTCCCTTGCCGGTTCCGCACCCTGTTTAATCTTCAATTACCACCACCGCTGCGGTATAATCATCAAGGTGAGTGATGCTCAGATGCACCCGTCGCCCGGCAAGCAGAACTTCTGCCCTACCGTAAACCTTTATCTCCGGTCGACTGCGCTCATTATCCAAAACCTCTATCTCCTGCCAGGAAATTACCCCGCGCAGACCGGTGCCTAACGCCTTGGAAAACGCCTCCTTGGCAGCGAACCTTGCCGCATAGGATGGATAAGGTGAAAAAAGCCGGGCACAGAACTCCCTTTCCCGACCGGTAAAAACCCGGTTAAGAAACCGCGCGCCGTACCGCTCAATCGCCTTCCGTATCCGGGCAACACTCATTATATCAATTCCGACACCAAAGACCGCCACCGTCCCTGCCTCTAATTCCAGATTTCAGCCCCGGTATTCATTGATTGCCGGAACTGTTTAAGCGCTCAATAATCGGCATCAGTTCCAGAATGTCGTTAATCTCAAAATCGGCACCAGATACCTGGGTGCCAAAACTGTCGCCGTAACGGGCAAACACGGTAATCATCCCCAGCTCCTTGGCGCCAACAATGTCTCGCTCTGCCCAGTCACCAACCATCACCGCACACCCTGCCGGTACACCTAACAACTCCAGCGCCTTCTGGAAAGGCTCCCGGGCCGGCTTGCGCCTGCCGGTGTCGTCAAATGTTACCACCGCATCAAAAAACCGGTCAACACCTAAGGAAACCAGCCGCATCCACACCTGCAACCGGGGGGCATCAGACACCACCGCCAGCTTCAATCCCATCCGGAATAAACGCAGGAGCGCTAACTTAACATGGGGGTAGGGAACCAGCGCCCCTTCCCGCGCCTGGCGATAGGCAACGATGCCGCTGGCAAGGATTCGGTAATCAATATAGCCCAGAACCTCCTGAAGAAAGTCGTTAAAAACCTCCTGGTACTCAATCCCTTTTTCATCATATATGGCATAAATCTTCTTCTTTGCCGCCTCAGGTGTTAAATCCAGTCCCGCATCAATCATCGCCATCACCGCCGCATCTACCGCTGCCCGTTTCCATTTATCAAAGTCCACCAGTGTGTTGTCAACATCAAAAATAACCGCCTGTATCCTCATTTTAACCTTGCAAAATGTCCTTTCAGCCGTTCATAGGTCTTTTCCAGCCCCTCGCTTACCACCTTCGTCTCGGCACACACCGGCATAAAATTCGTATCACCCTGCCAGCGGGGCACGATATGCAGATGCAGATGTCCGGGCACCCCCGCACCGGCAACATCACCTAAATTGGCACCAAAATTAAAACCCTGGGGACAAAACTCCTGACGCAGAAACTTAATGCTCATCTGCACCAGCCGGAACAAATCCTCCCCCTCCTTTGCTGTCAAACCCTCAAAACTGGCGACATGGCGCAACGGTGCAACCATCAGATGCCCGCTGTTATAGGGATAACGGTTCATAACCACAAAAACCCGCTTATCCCGGTAGAGAATAAGATTTTTTCTATCGTCCCTTCTCCTTTTCAGCCAGCAGAAAAGACAGCCGTTCTTATCCTCGGATTTACTAACGCAGTTAAGATATTCCGAACGCCATGGTGCCCAGAGTCTTTCCATCAATCAAAAAGCCGTAACTGTCCA
>CAKZPX010000308.1 GCA_937139435.1 uncultured bacterium | reverse complement strand
CAGTTCGGGTTTTGTCGGTGCCGGGATTACACTTCTGGCGATTTTCGGGTTTCAGGTGCGCTTTGGCTCAGTGTATTCCGGGATCGCATTGCTCCTCTCCGCATTTATGCTGGGCACGGTGCTGGGTGCCGTGCTCGGACGCCGGGTGCATCGGAATCAGGTGGCGTGGTGGTTTACGGGTGCAGAGCTGGTTTTGACCGTGTGTGCGGTTTTGCTGTATCCGCTTGCACTTTACGGTTCCGGTTTCGGTCAGTTTCTAATTGTGCTTATGCTGGCCGGGGTGTGTCTTGGTGCCCAGTTTGCACTGGCCAGTCGGGAGTTGAGTGTTAGTGGAGCGGGAAAAAGTGCTGCCTATCTCACAGTCCTGGACTTCAGCGGTGGTGCGCTGGGCGGACTGATTGTTGGTGTCTTTGTTATGCCTTTGTTCGGGTTTGTCCCGGCGGTGGTTCTTTTGGTCGTGTTCAAGCTGTTGAGTTTGCTCGGTCAATTGTTGACAAGGCGGAGTTATGGTTTTACAATCCAGCGTGCCCAGTAAATTGTTCCGTTTTATTATCGGTGGTTTAATACTTTTCTCTTCGGTTTCTGCCCAGGATGCGGGTAGTTCCGCTTTTCCCGGAATGGGTGGTTTGAGTATTCCGGGTCTTTCCGGTGCAGTTTCACCTCTGCCCAGTCTCGTTGGTGTTGAGAGCCCGATTATTTCCGACCAGTACATTCTCATGCCGGGTGATCGGTTACTGGTGACCGTTACCGGTGGTATTACCTATTCCTATCAGTCCCATGTTACCTATGAGGGTAAGTTGACGGTCAATATGCCGGTGGCGGGTATCGGGCAGAATGTGAGCGCTACTGGAACCGTGTCAACAGTTGATATTGTGGATGCGGTGACCGTCTCCGGTCTTACCCTGCGCCAAGCGCAGGATACGATGACCAAAGTGATACGCCGGTATTTCCGTAATGTTGAGGTAAAGTTAACCCTGATGGGTCTGCGTTCGGCAATTGTTTTTGTTACCGGTGAGGTATTCTATCCCGGGGCGTACAACGCCTCGCCGGTGGAGCGGGTTTCCCAGGTGATCGCGCGGGCTGGTGGTTTTTCACCTCTGGGTTCAAAAACCAACATCACCCTTTTCCGGGGAGGATTACCCCATGCCAGGGTGGATGTGGAAAGGTTTGAGAATGAGGGTGACCTTAATGCCAACCCTTTTATTGAGTCGGGTGATGTGATTTATGTGCCACCGGTGGATGGGCTGGTCACGGTGCGGGGTGCAGTTTTTGGTCGGGGTGAGTACCGGATTCGAGTTTCAGCACTGACCACTGAGAAGGAGCGGTTCAGCGAGGGTATCTATGAACTTAAGCCCGGTGAGCGGGTTTTTGATGTTATCCGCAAGGCGGGCGGGATTACCCCCTGGGCAGACCTCCATAACTGTTATATTGAGCGGCTGGTGGTGGGTGGCAGGGGGCAGCGCCAGCGGATACCGGTTGACCTGCACAAGGTGCTTTTTGAGCAGGACTCCAGCGCTAACATTGAGCTGGTTAACGCCGACATTCTTGTTGTCCCGGCGATTAGTTTCTATGTTTATGTTGAGGGCGAGGTTAATAAGCCGGGTGCCTTTCCCTGGTCACCCAATCTGCGCCTGAGCGACTATCTGGGTCAGGCAGGCGGACCAACCGAATACGGTGACCTGAGTCGGAGTTTGATTGTCCGGCAGGGCAAGCGGTCATCCGGAAAGGGTAATCCGGTGGTGGAGCCGGGTGATGTGGTTATGGTGCCACGCTACGGGCTCAAGTGGTGGCAGGATTATGCAACCATCCTGTCCGCGGTCGGTATACCGACCGCATCAATCCTTATTTCAATTTTAGCTTTACAGCGCTA
>CAKZPX010000307.1 GCA_937139435.1 uncultured bacterium | reverse complement strand
CGGGATACTGTAATTGACCGCATAGAGGAAGGCGAGAAAAACAGTTAAACTCAGACCAATGGTCAAAACCCGCTCCTGTTTTACCAACCGCCACCAGCCATAAATTGCGCAAGGTGCAAGGAGATATCCCAGTGACCCCAAAATCAACAAACCTCCCCTTCGGGCATTGGTCAATACCTCATGTCCGGAGGAAGAAAACATCCACACCTGATACTGCCTGCCGGTAATATGCCACCAGAAACGCTCCAGATTAACCGGATTACCCCATGACAAAAGCGGTTCACACCCTGCCCGCAGCGGGAGAAAAAGATAAACCGATAAACTCAGAAAAAGAAAGAAAAGCAAAATCGGCAGGAAATGAAACAATCGTCGCCTGATTCTGCTGATCAGAATAACTCCTGCCCCTAACACCGCACTCAAACCGGACATATGATTGGTCAGAACCAGCCCCATCAGGTACACCGAGAACAGTATCGCACTGGTGGGATTCAATCGGGCAACACTCCACCACAAAAGCACAATAAGGAAAAATGTAAGGCTGTAAACCTCAACATCAGTGCTTACCGACCAGACCGGTAGAGAAAACCCCAGAACTCCGGCAACAACACCACAAAGGGAAAGGTCAAACTTTAACCTCTTTCCGGTAAAGATAAAAAACGCCACACCAGCCGTAGAAAAGATGGCGCTGAGAACTGTGAGCCGGTTCACCACCGTTCCCAGCGGTATCCCTGCTGCCAGCCTGCCGATCAGCGTGTAAAGCGGATAGCCGGTGGGATGCAGAATATTCAGAAGATAGCAACCAGTTGCCAGTTCTCCCGAATCAATCAGCCCGACCGCTGGTGTTCGGGTAAAGAGATAAACCAGAAACACCCCCGGAACCACGAGCCAGGGCAGGTAACCTGTCCAGCTTTTTTTGTGCGGGTAATTCATGAATTGCAACTGCGACATTCGTTACCGGTCATTCGCCAAGGTAAGCCGCCTTGACCTTCGGGTTGTCCCGCAATTCATCAGCCCGACCGGCAAGAACAATCGCTCCGGTTTCCAGAACATAGGCACGGTGCGCAATCTGGAGCGCCATAAAGGCATTCTGCTCCACCAGAAGTATCGCTGTGCCCTGCTGGTTGATCTCTTTAATAATAGAAAATATCTCCTCCACCATAATCGGTGCCAGCCCCATTGACGGCTCATCCAGCATGAGCAGTTTCGGCTTCGCCATTAAACCCCTGCCCATTGCCAGCATCTGCAACTCTCCACCTGAAAGCGTCCCTGCCCGTTGATGCAACCTCTCCCGCAACCGGGGAAATGACTTAAAAACCCGCTCCAGCGCACCGGATATATCTCCACTATCCCGGGTAAAGGCACCCAGGCGCAGGTTCTCCTCCACTGTCAGGTCAACAAAAGGCTTTCTCCCCTCCGGCACGTGAATGACACCCATCCGGACAATCTGGTGTCCGGGCAGACCGTCAATTCTTTTACCCTGAAAAAATATCTCGCCGCTAACTGGCTTGAGTAAACCAGAAATAGTTTTCAGCGTCGTTGTCTTACCAGCACCATTGGCACCAATCAGAGTAACAATCTCGCCCTCATTAACAGAAAATGATATCTCTTTTAGCGCCCGCACCATCCCGTAGTCCACAGTCAGATCTTTTACCTCAAGCAACACCGGCACCTCCTGGCCGACCCAGATAAGCTTCAATAACACGGCTATTATTCTGAATCTCAGCCGGCGTTCCTTCCGCAATCAACTCCCCAAAATCCATTACCGCCACCTGCTGGCAGATCCCCATCACCACCTTCATCTGATGCTCAATTAAAAGTATCGTCAGTTTAAAACGCTCCTTCAGGGAAAGAATCAACTCCATTAACCTGCCCACTTCAGCCGGATTCATCCCTGCTGCCGGCTCATCCAAAAGCAGCAACTTCGGCTCTGCCATCAACGCCCGGGCGATCTCCAGCCGGCGCTGTTCGCCATAGGGCAGATTCTTTGCCAGTTCCCTCTCCCGCAACTCCAGTCCCAGAAGCGAAAGCAACTCCCTTGCCCTCTCTGTTATCTCCCTTTCTCTGTCCCGGAATCGCGGGCTGCGCACCAGGGCATCGAACAAACCGGCATCGCTCCGATAATGGTAGGCAACACGCACATTGTCCAGAACCGACAGTTCGCCAAACAAACGGATATTCTGAAATGTCCGGCTGATACCCAGACGGTACACCTGGAACGGTTTTAAACCAACAATGTCTCTACCCTGAAACACAACCGCGCCCGATGTCGGCATAATCATTCCAGTAATCAGATTAAAAACTGTCGTCTTGCCTGCCCCATTGGGACCGATCAATCCGGTAAGTGTACCGGGCGCAATCTGCAAGAAAAAGTCCTTTACCGCTACCAGCCCACCAAAAGCCTTGGTCAACCCCTTAATTTCCAGAAGGTTGTTCGTCATCGCCTGCGGTAATCTGCGGGTTTAAGAAAATCAAACTCATTTCTGCCCATTATCCCGCCGGAACGCACCAGCATAATCACAATCAGCACCAGCGGGTAAACAACCATCCGCCACTCCTGCACCGCTGAGGGCAGGACGATCCTTAACCCCTCCAGAAGTAATGCCCAGCCGACACCAGCAATCACTGTACCGGAGATACTGCCCAGCCCGCCAATCACCACAATCAGCAGCACATCAATTGATTTAAGGAAGTCAAAATTGTCCGGATTGAGATAGGTATAGAGATGGGCATAAAGACCGCCAGCAATACCGGCCAGCATACACCCAATCACAAACCCCAGTGTTTTATACCGGGTGGAATCAATTCCTACCGCTTCAGCAGCCAGTTCGTCCTCACGAATGGAGACCAGTGCCCGGCCCACAGCGGAAAAGACCAGGTTCCTGAGCATCACTACCGCCAGAACCGCAATGACCGCCACCCAGAGAAATGTTGTCAGTCTTGCTATGCCCCGCATGCCAGCAGCACCACCCATCACCTTAAACACCTTATCCGAATTCTTGAACAGAACATTCATTATCATCCCGAATCCGAGCGTCGCAATCCCGAGATAGTCCGATTTTAAACGTAGAATCGGCAATCCAATCAGGAAGGCGATAACACCGGCAACCAGTGCCCCGGCAACCAGCCCGAGTGGTAGAGCGAAAAACCCCCACCCAGGTAACAGCCGGGTAATCAATGCCGAGGTATAGGCGCCAATACCATAAAAAGCAGCATGCCCGAGGGAAAACTGGCCGGTATAACCATAAATTAAATTCAAACCCAGAGCCGAAATTACGACCACCCCGGCATAACAGAGGATTGTCTGAATATAAGGGTTAACCAGTCCGGCAATGATCAACCCCTGGAGCAAAAGGAGGAAAAAAACAATGATAACCAGCGCCCACCAGCCCGGACCTATTTCCCTCACTTTCTTCATCTCCGCTCCGCTCAAACCTTCTCCTTTTGTTTTTTCCCTAATAGCCCGCTCGGTCGCACCAGAAGGACGATAATAAGAATCGCAAACGCACCAGCATCACGCAGGGTAGACGAGATATAAACCTCGGTCAATTTTTCCACCACTCCCATAATTACTGCGCCGAGCATCGCACCCGGTATGATACCGATCCCCCCCAGGACCGCCGCAACAAACGCCTTCAACCCGGGCATAATACCCATAAACGGATTGATCTGCGGGTAGGCAATGCCATAAAGCACCCCACCGGCACCAGCCAGCGCCGCACCAATCCCGAAAGTGATGGAAATAACATTGTTAACATTAATCCCCATCAGCGCCGCAGTCTGGTGGTCAAACGAAACCGCCCGCATCGCCAGTCCGGTCTTCGTCCGGTTGACAAAAAGAGTCAACGCTACCATCAAAACCAGCGCCACTCCGAAAACAATAATCTGGATGTTGGAAATGGTTATCCCGGCCAGTTCATAGGTGCGCACAGCGAACGGTCGGGGATAAGCCCGGAAATAAGGACCGAAAACAAACTTCAAACTGGTAAAATACTCTAAAAAAAGCGAGACACCGATGGCAGTGATCAGAGAGGAGATACGCGGTGCCCGGCGCAATGGTTTATACGCCAGACGCTCAATTAAAACACCGAGCAAAGCACAGCCGACCATCGCCACCACTATCGCCACCGGAAAGGGTAACCGCCAGCTGGCAATGGCAAAAAAGCCGAGATAGGCGCCAACCATAAACACATCACCGTGGGCAAAGTTGATCAGTCGGACAATGCCATAGACCATCGTATAACCTAAGGCAATCAGAGCGTAAACAAAACCAAGCTGCAGACCGTTAATCAGCTGTTGTAAAAAATAGGTCAATAGTCCAATAGATAGAAAAAATTCGGTATAATGTCAAGGATAACTTTTAATTGCCGGTCAATCTGTTGTTGACAAACCTGATGGAAAAAATAAAATTGAGACAGAAAGGAGGCAGGATGAAAAAAATTTTGTATTTTATCCTCACCGGCATCCTATCTGTCCCGGTTGCCGCCCACAACGTTAGAATTAACCGTCACGAAATCCCGCTCGTTATTGACACCTATGGACGCTACCGCCAGAACAGCAGTCAGTTCTACTGGACCCCATTTGACTCCACCGCCCGGGTCTGGGATGTAACCCGCTACCCCGGACAGTTGCGTGCCCGGGTTGGTCTGCGTGATTACAACGAAGGACGTTATCCGACACCGGACACAATGGAAAATGACCCGCCTGCACCGGAGGTATGTGAATTTGACACCCTTGGCAACAATTCTGAAACCGAGGTCTATCTGTATCTTGATGACTATGCCCTCTACTCTGATGGCATTGACTTCTCACAGCAAGGATTTCGCTTCATAGGTAATTACCGACCCGATGCTGTCCTCTACAGCCTGCCGATGTATTACGGTGGTGGCTGGGCAAGCGCCTGGTCCTGGCGGTATGAAATTTTTCCCGGCATCCCCTACACCGCTACCGAACAGCATCAGAAACGCATCGTCGCCCGGGGCAAGGTACGGGTGCCGATCTCGGGGGAATACTTCTGGCCCTGTCTGGTAATTCGGGACTATATGGTCTATTCTGACAACATGGGCACAAATGAACGGCGCTGGATCTATGAGTGGGTCGTGCCCGGAATCTTCTGCGGTGGCAACGGTGTCTGTGCTGCAATCAGTGAGAATGGTGCCTCACCCGATTTCATCACCGTGCACACCTTTATCCAACTGGAGTCACTCTACATTCCCGGCTGGGATGTATCCCCACCCCGTTTTGGTGCTACCCGGATACTAAACGACACTACCTATAGCGGACCGTTTGTTGTCTGGTCAACAATCCTGGACAATCAGGCAGTGGGCACCGAATCTCTCTTCTACCGGGTAAATCAGGGCAACTGGACAGCGGTTTCTGCTGACTCCCAGACCGGTAATAGGTATTACTTCACCATCCCGGCGGTTACCCCGCCAGCACGGATTGATTACTACATCTGGGCGATGGATGAGTTCTGTGAGGACAATGAGATTGAATTGTGGACAACCTTCCCACCCTGCTCACCGGAAAGCACCATGATTACCTTCAATGTCAGTACTACCGGCATCGAAGAACACCCGCCCCGGCAACCCGGTGAGGCAAAACTTACCGTTAACCCCAACCCGGCAAAAACATTCACCACCTTTCTGCTCCAGCACTCCTATGCTACCAGCGCTACAATCCAGCTCTATCGTGCTGATGGCAGGCTGATTGAAACGCTCTCCCTCACTCCCACCAGCAACCACACCCTTGCCGCCCTCTGGCACACCGAAAAACTGCCCGCGGGCACCTATTTCTACCGCTGCACCGCACCCGGTTTTAACCGGACCGGTAAAATACTTATTCAGCACTAACCGGCAGGTCAAAATGGAACTGAAGACCATTGCGGTGCAAAAACCCGATGATGTGAACGTCATCCTCGGTCAGACCCACTTTATTAAAACGGTTGAGGATATCCACGAACTCCTAATCACCTCAATCCCCGGGATAAAATTCGGTCTTGCCTTCTGCGAGGCGTCCGGACCCTGCCTGGTCCGCCACTCCGGCACTGACCCGGAACTGGAAATACTTGCCATCCAGAATGCCCTGCAGATTGGTGCCGGACACTCCTTTATCATCCTGCTGCGCAATGCCTACCCAATAAACATACTCAACGGACTCAAGCAGATTCAGGAGGTTTGTTCTATCTACTGCGCCACCGCCAACCCGGTCAAAGTGGTTATCGCTGAAGACGAACCCGGTCGGGGCATCCTGGGCGTAATTGACGGTGAAAAGCCCAAGGGTGTGGAGGGTGAAACCGAGATAAAAGAGCGCAAGGAGTTTTTAAGAAAAATCGGGTATAAGGGATAACACCGCTCGCTTATAATAATATTAGAGCCCAAAAAGAGGCGTTTTTTAACGCATTAAATAACAGCCATGCTGTCAACTTCTTAATATACAGATGGTTAGCAGCACAACCCGCTAAAAATGGGGCAGGTATCCCCCTCATCCCGGGGATAATGGGGGGATTGAAAGAAATTACCATTCTGCATTGTCCTCCATTTTCCGACCGGGTTATCATCAGTAAACTCCTTGACTTTTTCTTCACCTGCTTTATCTTTTCCTCTGATGCGACATAAAATCCTCCTCTTGATGACCACACTAATTACCATGGCATCAGCGACCAGACTCTGGACTGAAAAGGAATTAAAGGAGCAAACCCGGACCGGTGAACCCTGCTGGTTACCGCACCCTGAAATAAGACCGTTCGCTCCAAGAAGGTTTAACTACCTGAAACGAGTTAAATGGCTCTGTGAATTTCTTGTCCGTTACCAGGTGGCGGACTCAAGTTCACCGAACTTTGGCGGAATTATTGAGGCAGAACACCTCCCGGATATTATTGAAACTGACAACACCCAGGAGGCGATCTGGGTCTGGAGCCGGTGGTATCAGTTAACCGGCAACAACGACTATCAGGAAAACATCCGGCGTGCCTGGATATATGTCCGACGCCACCCTGCCTATCAGGAACATGAGGGCAATCCTGCCAATATCTGGTATGCGGTCTGGAACTGTGGACTGGGTATGTGGGCAGAAGCGCTTTACCGCCAGGTGTATCAGGACTCCAGCCACCAGCCTTATGCGGACTCCTGCCGTGATTTCTACCTTGCCCGTCCTTTAAACCAGGCAAATTACCTTGACAACTTCGTTATTGCCCAGGCGTCGGGTATGGCGTATGACTACGCTCGCCAAACAAACGACCAGGAACTGCTTGATAGCGCTCTTGCCCGGGGTATCCGGGTAAAGAACTGGGTTGAAGCGTCTCCCCGCAACCGGCTTGGTTATCAAATCTGGGCGATGTGTGGTGGCACCGCATTCTGGGGTGTGGCAAAAACCTATGGTCAGGCGGACACGGTTCTTGGTCGGGCATGGGTCGCAACCTACGCAGAATCACTACCCGGATTTTATCCCACGGGCACCTGGAACTGCTCCCATAACATCTGGCTTGCCTATGCCTATCGAGCAGCAGGAGAGATTTCCGGCAATCAGAACTATAAAGAAATCCACCATTATCTCACCGACACCCTCCTGATGAAGGACACCGACCTGGATGGTGGTATCCCTGCCACCTGGACCGACCCGCAAACCCAGGACCAGACCTGGGTATCAACATATCTCTATTTTATGGGGATGGACGGGTTGATTGACACCGTTTACCAGCGCGATGTGGCGGTCTACGAATTTCTCGCCCCCGCCCCCGGACAACTCTATATTGAACCCGAAACCATCGCAACGCTTGTCCGGCTGGAAAATGTTGGTCAGGTACCGGTATCCGGACTCCTGCACTGTCAGATTGACTCAACTGTACAGAGTCAGACAATTGCCAACCTGCCGGTCTGGCAGGAAGAGACAGTGCGATTCAACTTTTCTCTGCCGCTCAACCGGGGGAACCACCATTTAAGAGCATTTTTCTCTGCTGATGAAAATCCGGAAAACGATTCGGTGTTTATGACAATAAAGGTTTATGGCAGAGTAACCCTTTTCGGAAGACTGATTGACTCGGTTAATTCCACGCCGATTCCCGCCTGGATTAAGGCAAACCTTTACGGGCAGAACACGGTCTGGGACTCCTGCCTGACTGACACCTCGGGTTACTTCGGGCTCAATCTGATTGATTCCATCTTTCAAATTACCATTGAACCTCAGCCGCCCTATTACCGCCGCACCTGGGCTTTCACCTTAACCGGCGACACCAGTGTTATCCTGCGCACCACACCGGCACAGGTACTGATTGTCAATAACGACACCATGGAAAACTACTCTACTTATTACACCAGTACCCTTGATAGTTTAAGGACAAACTACTGCCTCTGGTTACGACGCCGCCAGGGTGTAATACCGTTATCCATAATGGAACGGATGGAAAAACAGACCATCATCTGGTTTTCGGGTAACTCCCGCACCCAGACCGTTCCCGCGGTTGACCGGGAAAGCCTTGCCCTGTTTGTCTTAAGGGGAGGCAACCTGCTGCTCACCGGACAGAACATCGCCGAAGAACTTCAGGGCACACCATTTCTCGATCGTATTGCCGGTTGTCGGTTTGACTCTTCTGGATATAGCGGATTTCTCGTTTTTGGCAATCGCAGCGACCCGCTGGGTAGAGATATTCGGGGTACCGCAACTGCTGGTGGTAACGGCGCCAACAATCAGACATCGCGAGACATAATCAGTCCGGTTAACGGTGCCGCCCTGTTTCTTGTCTATGACACGGTAAACAACCGGGGTGCCGGTATCAGAAACCAGACACCAAATGGTGGCCGGATTATCACCCTGGGCTTTGGCTTTGAAGCGGTTAACCGCCCGGCCTCGCGACCAGACTACTTCACCCGTGTCCAGTTAATGAACACCATGCTCCACTGGCTGTTCTATGGCACCGGCATCGCTGAACCCGGCCCTGTCCTGCCAGAAGGCAGAACACCACTTGCCTTCCCTACCATCTTTGTTAATCATATCACCATAAAAACCGCTCATCCAACCTGTATTAGCATCTTTGACGCTCTCGGTCGCCAGCTTATTGTCACCCGGCTTAACTCCGGTGCAACAACCCTTAACCTTTCCCATCTGTCCCAGGGGGTATATTTCCTGCGGGCAGAAAACTCTCCTCCGGGTCAGATTATAAAGACCAGATAGACCTGAACCCTTTACCGATTCCTAATGGTCTAACAATATAATAGGATTGCTGGACAGGAGCATATGAGGAGTTTATCTTGACTTTAAAGAAAATAGTAAATAAACTATTAGGGTAAGTTATGCAGGAAAGATTTACTGAACGGGTGCGCAAGGTGATGTCCTATGCCCGTCAGGAGGCAATCAGGCTCCATCACGACTACATTGGCACCGAACACATCCTCCTCGGCATTGTTAAGGAAGGCGAGGGTGTGGCAGCGGTTGTCCTGACCAACCTGGGCATTAACCTTGATGACCTGCGCCGGGCAGTAGAAAATGCTGTGCCGGCTGGTTACGAAACCCTGGTGCTTGGTGAGGTTCCCCTGAACCAGGAGGCAAAAACGGCGCTCAACTTTGCGGTTGACGAGGCGCGCAAGATGAATCATACCTATGTCGGCACTGAACACCTCCTTCTCGGTTTACTGCGCGAGGAACGTGGTGTCGCCTGTCAGGTA
>CAKZPX010000306.1 GCA_937139435.1 uncultured bacterium | reverse complement strand
AACCTGGTATTACCCTGCCGGCTCTTTATCCAGACGCGGGCCGACCCGAGCCGGGTGACAAAATCCTGCAACGGGATCTGGGACTGGTCAGGGTTTAAAAGTGGCGCATGATCGCCATGAAAGTGGCTGATAACAATGTCGGTTGCCTCTGGCACTTCTGCCAGGACCAGCGCCCGTAACTCCGCTGCCCGCTTTAACTCTAAAGGATGGGGTGGCAGTCCAGAACGCAACGGTGCCAGCGCCACTCCCGGGTCAATCACCACCCTTCTGCTGGCGGTTTCAACCACACAGCACATACTCCGGACACCGAAGGACTCTACCGCAATAATCCTTATCTCCATCACATCAGGATAACCAGCCCCTGCCCTCAGGCAAACATTTCCTGCCCCTAATATTGACTTTAATTTTTACCAGCATAAATTATAACGCAATGAATAATTATCCTGACTTCTGCTATATCCGTTCTTCTGACTATCCTGCCGGCGCAATTCTGCCCAGGACGCAGGTGCGGATCTCACCTGATGACCGGGGCTTTTACTTTGCTGACGGCGTGTATGAGGCTGTCCGCACCTATGCAGGCAAACTCTTCCGGATGACCGAGCATCTGCAACGATTCCAGCGCAGCCTCCAGGCGGTGCGCATCAACCTGCCGGACCGGCACAATCTCAAACAGATCTGCACCGAACTACTCCAGCGCAACGACCTGAAGGAAAACGATGCCTTCTTCTACATCCAGGCAACCCGGGGCACTGCACCCCGCAACCTGCTTTTCCCGGCGCCGCCGACCCTTCCTACACTTTATGTATCGGTAACCCCGATAACCCCGCCGGTTCGGGAACAGAGCACCGGCATCAGGGTCATCACCGTGCCTGACATCCGCTGGCAGCGCTGTGACATTAAATCCATCGGACTGCTGGCAAGTGTGCTTGCCCGTCAGAGTGCGGCAGATGCGGGTGCCGAAGAGGCGCTCTTTGTCCGGAACGGTTTAATTACCGAGGGCACCCACACCAACCTGTTTGGTGTCAAAGATGGCATCATCCTCACCCACCCTTTAAACAACCACATCCTGCCCGGCGTCACCCGCATTGTACTTTTAGAACTGTGTCAACGGCTCAAACTGCCAGTGCAGGAAACAGCAATCAGTGCCGACAGCGTTTACGAGCTGGATGAACTGTTTGTTACCAGCACCACCTGGGAGGTAGTACCGGTAATCGCCGTTAACAACCGTCCGATTGGCAACGGTCAACCCGGTCCGCTCACCCGACACCTTCAGGCAAAGTTCCGGGAACACTGTCTCGCTACCATTGAACACTGATCGGACAGAAATCCCTGCTTGACCCTGTCAATTGCCTCTGTTAAACTGGTCAGGTATGAAGACAAACATTTTCGCACTTTTACTTCTCACGCTCATCAGTTCGGCCCCTGCCCAGCTTCCCTTACCTGGCAGCCCGAACTGGACATCAACCGACAACGACTACTCCACCGGTGGCGCCTTTGCCGACATCAACGGCGACGGCTACCTTGACTTCTGCATCAGTAATGGCAACGACATGGCGAGTAATCGCAATACCATCTACTTCAATCGCAATGGCACCCTGGAAACCAGCGCATCCTGGCGGTCTGCTGACCAGGGCTACTTTGGACACTGTTATGCCGGTGATGTCAATAACGACGGACGCTTTGACCTGGCGGTTGCCTATCTCGGTGACTACCAGGGACCGAGCGAATTAAAGGTGCGCATCTACTATAACCAGGATACAGCCCTGGAAACCACACCCCGCTGGAAGGCGGCAGATAGCGTCTCATCATTTGACTGCTGTCTCGGTGATTATGACCTGGATGGTGACCTGGACCTGGCAATAAGTGCCGGCGATGCCTATCGGGGACAATCCGACCGGGTCCGCATCTACCGCAACAACCACGGTATTTTTGACACCCTGCCCGCCTGGTTTGCCCGTCTGGATACCGCCTCTGATGCCATCCGATTTGCTGACATTGACAATGACGGTGATTTAGACCTTTTTGTCGGACACCGGCGCAAGGTGGTGATGTATCGCAACGAAAACGGCACCTTTGACACCATTCCGGTCTGGGCGGTGCGGCGGAACATTGGCTGGGTTCTCCGGCTGGAGTTTGGTGATTACGACCGGGATGGTTACCTGGACCTGGCGCTTGCTGCCAATGACCAGCTCCAGGATCCCAACAGCATCCGGGTCTTTCATAACAACAATGGCACGCTTGATACTATCCCCGCCTTCATCATGCAGCGCCGCGGCACCAACCTCTACTCCTCCTGTGTTGCCTGGGGTGATGTCAACGGTGATGGCTATCCAGAACTGGCAGCCGGTGGCTGGTGGCAACCGGTGGTGGTCTATGCCAATAACGCCGGTAGCCTGGACACCCTCCCTGCCTGGTCATGGCGACCGGCAAACCCCAATAACCTTGTCTGTGAAGCGCTGGTCTGGACCGATGTCCGCAACATCCATCTCATCGCG
Source organism: uncultured bacterium (assembly GCA_937139435.1). Classification (GTDB taxonomy): domain Bacteria; phylum Hydrothermota; class Tepidihabitantia; order Tepidihabitantales; family Tepidihabitantaceae; genus Tepidihabitans. The sequence goes on along the minus strand of CAKZPX010000306.1, from coordinate 4,418 downwards.
GTCACCGACACCTTCAACGGCAACAGTGTGCGCCAGCTCTTTAACCTCTCCCGGCGTCCCCTGCAATTTCTTGATAGCGTCTGTGTTAACGGCATCCGGGTGCCATCTGCCACCTACTGTTTTGACCCGCATATCGCCTGGATAAGTTTTCGCACACCACCACCCAGCGGCACCAACAACATCACCGTCCATTACCGCTACTCAACCCATCCCGACCTGGCGGTAACCAACTGGAACCAGACCAACGGCAACCATCTCTTTCTCAACACCACCGCCACCGCCATTACAACGACGAACGCGTTATCGCCTAATACCCTGGTTAATGTTTTTCCCAACCCGGCCACTGGCGCAGTTGCCATTAACCTCGCACCCGCTTTTAAACCGCAAGGTGAGATCAACATCTACTCACGTGATGGCAGGCTGGTCCGGAAAATAAAACCAGGAGATAACCGCACGGTGATCTGGAATGGTAGGGACGAATCAGGCACACCGGTAAAAACCGGCATCTACTTCATAACGGTGCCGAACCTGCCGGCGGTAAAAATCCTCTATCTCAACGGCAATTAAGGTGCGGATATGCCTGAAGAACAACAGATACCCGGTGAACTTTTAAACCGGATCGCCCGCTTCGGCAGGGTGTATTTCCTTGACACTGTCACCTCAACCAACGATTACGCCTTCAGTCTGTCCGGTAAACAGGAACCGGCAATTGTTATCGCCCGCAACCAAACTAAGGGACGGGGACGCTTTCGGCGTCACTGGTTTGCCAGTGAGGGAAGCCTCATCAGTTCCATCCTTCTCTTTCCGCAACCCGGCACCTTCGCACCACCGGCAGTCACCCAGGTTGCCGGACTTGCCCTCTGCCGGGCAATAGAACAACTCATCGCCTCGTTTCCTCAGAACCCGCTCCTGCCCCGTCCGGTGCTGCGCTGGCCTAACGATGTTCTGGTAAACGAAAAAAAGGTCGCCGGCATCCTCTGTGAACAAAAAGGACGGGCACTGGTGGTAGGGATTGGTGTAAATGTCAATCAAACCACATTACCCCAGAACCTGCCTGAGGCTGGTTCGCTGCGCCTCAGTTATCAGCAGGAATTCAACCACCTTATCCTTCTGGAAACAACGCTGAGCGAATTTTTCTCTGCCCTCCAGCGTCTGGAAAAGGATGCCCGGAGCGTCTGGCAGGACATCCGCGACCGTTCGGCAATAATCCACCGCCGGGTAGAAATCCGCACCATCCTCCGCCGCCATATCGGCACCGTGCTGGATATTGACGACGAAGGACGGGTTGTCCTGCGCACCGATTCCGGACGGCTGCTGGTATTCAGTGCTGGACAGGTTCGCCAGTTGCGATGATTCTTACTATCCTTGTCGGCAACACCAATACCCGCCTTGCCTGGTGGCAGAAAGAGCGTCTGCGCCGGCATAAAATTGTGCCAACCACCACCTTCCGGAACATGGTAAAAGATTACAGGGACAGGTCCTGGGAAAAGCAGCCTCTGTTCCGGCGCGAACGCCTGGCAGGAACAGCAATCGCCTCAGTTGTCCCGGCACTAACCCGGGATGTTTACAACTACTTTTCCCTTCTAACCCCCACCGTCCTCGTCAGCGCCCGCACACCGGTACCGCTCCGGATTCGCTACAACCGCACCCTTCTTGGTACCGACCGACTCTGTGCCGCAGTTGGTGGCTATCTTCGCTACGCCCGCGACCTGGTTATCCTTGACTTCGGCACCGCCATCACCGTTAACATCGTCCACCGCGAAGGGGTGTTCCTCGGAGGTCCCATAATCCCGGGTATCCAGATGATGCTCTCGGCACTCAAAGAACAGACCGCACAACTGCCGGCGGTGCGTTTCTCACCGGCTGTGAACCCACTGGTTCAGAAAACCACCACCGCAATTCAGAGCGGGGTGTGCCACCTTGTTACCGGTGGACTGAACAGAATAATTACGCTCATCGCCCGGCGGACAAAAAGAGAATATTTCATCGTTGCTACCGGCGGTGGGGCACGCACCCTGCACCGCCACCTGCCGTTCAATAAAATTGACCCGCACATCGCCAGTTTCGGACTGGCAAAATTATTTTATTTCAATAGGAGGAAAAATGAGTAATTGTAATCGGACCGGTGTATTTATTGATGTTCAGAATGTTCAGGAGACCTTTGAGCGCCAGGGAAAAGAAATTCGCTATGATGCCATTATCCGCCATATCCTCACCACCGGTAATCGGGAACGAGAATACTGCAAATTCATTGCCTTTGTCCCTTACCGCCGGGATGACGAACGGCGCCAGCGGCTGATTGATGCCCTGTCCTTCCAGGGTTACCGAGTGGTTGCCAAACCGGTCCGGGAAAGACCCGATGGCACCATCAAGGCGAATATGGACATAGAAATCACCCTGGAAATTCTATCCATGAGCGAGTGGCTGGACGAAATTATCCTGGTCACCGGTGATGGGGATTTCGTCGCCCTTGTTGACTGGCTCTCCAAAAGAGGCAAAAAGGTGATGACCATCGGACTGGGACGTGGTTATACTTCCGTGGAACTGATCCGTGCCTGCGACGAGTACATCAACCTGGACGAGATTGAGGGGGTGGTAAAACCACAATTCCCTAACCGCGACTGGGAAGTATCTCCAGATACGCCTGCCTCACCGCCACCCGCCAGATAACACCGGAGCGCCTATGAACCAGCTCTGTCTGGCTATGGACACAAGCGGACTCAATACCTCACTGGCGTTACTCACCCCGGATGGCAAAGGCACAGTTATCAACCAGTTTACCGATGCCCGGCACAATGAGGTGCTTGTCCCGCTTATTGACCAGCTTCTAAAAGCCAGTAACACATCGCTCTCGGAAATCAACGCCATCTGCCTGACAACCGGACCGGGAATGTTCACCTCCTTAAGAGTAGGATTAAGTGTTGCCAAAGGTATTGCCCTCGCCCGGAACATTCCCATAAAGGGTGTCAATACCCTGCAGGCGCTTGCCCTTACCGCCAGCACCACCGACCCGGTTCTGGCGCTGATTGACGCCCGAAAACAGGAACTGTTTGCCGCGCTCTATCATCAGAACAAACCGCTTTACCCCGCTAACATCATCGCGCCGGAAAAACTGCCCGAACTGATAAAAAAAGCGCTCCCTGGAGATCAATCCTTCTACCTCGCTGGTGATGGAGCAAAAATCGCCCAGCCATTCCTGAAAGAAAAAGGAGCTAACTTTATCCTCTCGGATGTCCTGTCGCCATCACCGCTGGTTATCGGTCAGATTGGACTCACAGCACTGAGCCAAGAAGGACCGGACGACCCGGAAACCCTGGAACCGTTTTATCTCCGGCGCACCGATGCGGAATTAAAAAGGACGGCAGTTTAGAGCGACGCTTTCAGGCGCGCGGTTATCCCCTGATACACCCAGAATCCTACCATCACATGATACTGGTAACCAATAAAGAACTGTAACCGCTGCGCCGGTGTTGGCATTGTTACGACACCAGCAAATGGCCTCAAACCCAGACCGGCAGATGCCCGCCACTGCCAGTTACCCTGTTCCCAGCGAATCGCCTCAAACCTTACCGCAGGTTCAAAAAATCCGGCATCGGCACTAACCTCCGCATATCCAGCAGGCACAGAAAAATTTCTAAAACGGCGATAAATCCCCTCCACCTGTAAGGAAAATGGTTTATTATAAAAAAGCATTTCACCGGCAAAAGAGAGCAACCGCACCCCCTCAGAAAATACCCAGCCATAATAAAGGCGTCCACCCAGCCACAGGTCCAACTCCCTCCCGGGCTTAAATACCAGCCGACCGCACACATCCTTCCAGCTATTATTATCACCGGTATTGGGTCCGGTACCGTTAACCACCATTCCCATCGCCCGAAATACCCGGGCACTGGAACAGGGATTTTCATAACTCACGAGTAACCCGATGTCCCGGGGATTGTTTATCTTATGCAATGTGGAGTAAAGCAGGGAGTAGTCATCAACTTTCATCTTTGTCTCCGGTGCCTCACATTCAAAACTCAAAGGCATAAGGAATTGTCCGGCGCGGACCTTCAGCCCGTTCTGTCCCTGCCATTCCACAAAAAGATCCCGCAACAAAATCTGGTTGAGGTCAAAATCTAACCGCAGGTCAACATTCTTAACCACCGTTCCGGTAGCGCCCAGTGTCGCCAACCGATTATAAAAGCCAAATCCGCTTTTTGTCCACCCCTTCTCGCTCCCTTGCCAGAAAAGGGCATCGCCCCAGAATGTTCCATCCACGGTTAACCGCTCGGGCACTACTGTCACCTCAGCTCTAACCAGACTCAGAAGAAAAAAAACCGTTCCAACAACTCTATTCAAATCTCTCCTTTTATAAAAAATATGGCGGAGGCGTGTAGGAATCGAACCTACCCGAGCCTGCTTCCAGCGCAAGCTCG
>CAKZPX010000305.1 GCA_937139435.1 uncultured bacterium | reverse complement strand
CCTCCATCCCGTATTTCCTCTCCACCGCCTGAAACCAGAGCCCATCATGCGCCAGCCAGTTCTTTGCCGCATCCACCAGTAATCCGATAATCTCCTCCCGACTAAAACCCCCAAGCTGGGGAAATTGAAAATCTCTTTTATTATCTGCCATATAAACCTACCATTTCCGCTTTAGCCAGGATATGCCCGGTCATCGCCTCCTGCAATTTACCGGCAGCTGCTCCTGGTTCTAAATTCAGTACACAATCCAGGGCATAAAGCCGGAAAAAATACCGATGTGGTTTGCCCGGTGGGGGTTTTGGTCCATTATAACCAATGCGCCGGAAAGAATTAACCCCCTGCATCGTTCCATCATCAAACCTTTCTTTAGCCGGCAGCGCCTCTGGTAAACGCCGGCTCTCTCCGGGAATATTGTAAACAACCCAGTGGATAAAAGTTCCCAGCGGAGCATCCGGATCAGAGCAAATAAGAGCAAACGCCCTGACACCCTCGGGCACTTCATCCCAGGTCAATTCGGGAGAAACATCGTCACCATCACCGGTGTACCTGCGGGGAATACTATCTCCGGAACTGAAAGCCGGACTGGAAAGTTTCATCTTCCCGGACGCAACATTTTTATCTAACGAATCCACTTCGTTACCGGTCGCAGCCACTGGCGATGGTGTCTTTGCACCGCCACAGGCGATAAAGAAGCACAGCATCACGCCAGCACAATAATAATATAATAACTTCATTATCACCTCCATCTCAAAAGTTATTGATAACCACCAATGTGTCAATTATTTCCTGGTATTGACGTAACATTTCCTCGCTCCGATCCCACCCTTCGGAAGGAAATAATAAAATCGGTTTCTATTTGACAGCGATTTTACTTTCGGTAAATTTTAAAAGGTTCCGTTTATCGGCAAAAACTAAACTAAAGTTATGAATAAACAACTTCTTTCCGGTGATGAAGCGGTAGCACGCGGCGCCTGGGAGTCCGGTTGTATGGTCGCTGCTGCCTATCCAGGAACACCATCAACAGAAATTCTTGAAACCCTTGCCACCTATCGTGATGTTTACTGTGAATGGTCGGTAAATGAAAAGGTAGCACTGGAAGTTGCCCTGGGTGCTGCCGTCGCCGGGGTCCGCAGTCTTGCGGCAATGAAACACGTCGGACTTAATGTTGCCGCTGACCCGCTGTTCTCCAGCGCCTACATCGGAGTAAAGGCGGGTCTGGTTATCGTAACCGCTGATGACCCGGGACTGCACTCCTCGCAGAATGAACAGGACAACCGATTTTATGGACTTTCAGCCAAGCTACCGGTTCTCTGTCCTTCGGACAGCCAGGAGGCGAAAGAGTTCACAAAACTTGGCTTTGAAATTTCAGAACAATTCGACATCCCGGTTTTGCTCCGTCTTACCACCCGGGTTGCCCACTCCAGCACCGTAGTAAACCTGGAACAGAGGGTGTCCAGAGCGCCACTCGGTTACGAGAAACAACTGCACAAAACAACCCTGCTTCCCGCCTTTGCTCGGCATCGGCACGTTGATTTAGAAAAAAGGGTTGTCCGTCTTCAGCAATATTCTGAGACCACGCCCATAAACCGAATTGAACTCAATGACTTTAAACTGGGTATAATATGTGATGGAGTGGCATATCATTATGCCCGCGAGGTGTTCCCGAACGCATCGTTTCTCAAACTGGGTATGGTTCACCCATTTCCGGCTAAACTGGCGCTTGACTTCGCCGACAGAGTAGAAGAGATAGTGGTTATTGAAGAGGTAGACCCGTTTATTGAACTCCACATCCGTGCCCTGGGATTAAAAGTTAAAGGCAAGGATGTCCTACCCCGCACCGGTGAATTAAACCCCGGTATCATCCGCGCCGCCCTGACAAAAAACACCCCTCGCCCAGCCCCGGAAGATGATATTCCTAATCGTCCGCCAGCACTGTGTCCTGGTTGTCCCCATCTTGGCATCTTCTATTCATTACAAAAACAGAAGGTCATCATCAGTGGCGATATTGGTTGTTACACCCTGGGCGCACTTCCTCCCCACAGCGCTATGGACACCTGCATTGATATGGGAGCATCAATTACCTTTGCTCACGGTGCTGACAAGGCGTTAAACAATGCCGACCCTCGTCCCCGGGTAGCGATAATCGGCGATTCGACATTCTTCCATTCAGGAATAACCGGCATAGTCAATACCGTTTACAACCGCTCCAATGTAATTACCATCATTACCGACAACCGAACCACTGGCATGACCGGACACCAGAATCACCCGGGAACCGGTAAAACCCTGATGGGAGAAGAAACAAAAACAATTGACATCGCCCAGTTGTGCCGTGCCTGCGGGATAGAAAATGTAATCCAGGTCGACCCTTACAATCTAAAAGAAACTCGCAAAGTTGTTCATAAAACACTGGCGGAAAAACAACCAGCGGTAATCATCTCCCGACGCCCCTGCGCCCTCCTTGTTGGAAAACAGGGACAAGCCAAAGCCGTTAATAAAGAAAAATGCATCGGTTGTCGCACCTGTCTCACCCTCGGCTGCCCGGCAATCTCATTTGCTGACGACAAAGCGGTGATTATCGCAACCAGCTGTGTTGGCTGCGGTATGTGCACCGCCATCTGCCCCAAAGGAGCGATTGAATGAATATAATTGTCTGCGGAGTTGGTGGTCAGGGGGTCATTCTCTTCTCTGATATCATCGCTCATCTTGCCCTTGCTGCCGGACTTGATGTCAAAAAAAGTGAGGTCCACGGAATGGCACAGCGGGGCGGCAGTGTCACAAGCCATATCCGTTATGCCCCCCGGGTCCACTCCCCCCTGATTGAAGATGGGACGGCAGACATTATCGTGGCATTTGAACAACTGGAGGCATTGCGTTATATCCATTTTCTCGCACCATCGGGGGTATTGATCTACGACCCACTCCGGATTGAACCGCTACCTGTCCAGATTGGACTGGTGGAAAAAATGCCTGATGACCTTCTTAACAAGCGTATTGCTGCCCGCGCCCCGCGTCGGTATCCGGTTGAGGCGTTTGCTACCGCATGTAACTTAGGCAACCCCAGGGTTCAAAACACGGTAATGCTCGGAGCTGTTGCGCGCTTTCTGGAGTTCCCGGTCAATCTTTACTCCCGGGTAATCAAAGCTCTGGTCAAACCACAATTTATTGAACAGAATTTACAAGCATTTGCGGCGGGATCGCAACTAATCCCGCCGCCTGAGACTTAATTAACTTCCCGCTCTTGTTATTTTCAGCCCTTACCAGCGATAATCAACATCCAGAATAAAATCATCTAAAACAGCCCCTTCACCGGCAACCTCACGGGTAATCTTCAAACGCCAGGTACCTTTAACCGGTTCATTGGTAAATCCGGGAACATACTCACCATCTACTCCCAGGTAACCGTTACGATGGTCCCAGAAAAGAACCTGATGCCCGGATGGCGAAATTAACCGCATCTGGAAGAACTCACCGTCCAGTGAATCCGGATCAAACGCCGCCGTTACCCATAGTGATTCCACTTTAGCCAATTCCGGTACCGAACCGCTAATATCAAGCGCAACCTCCACTGTACCGGGAGTGGGCAACGAAACCTCACCGTCGTAACTTTCCTCTACATTATCATAGCGCCAGTTTCGGCAATGCAGGGAAACAACCCCGGTATCAACTCCGCCCTTACCATCGGCGCATATCGCCTTTACCGTAGCACTGCCGGGGTTATCCGGCGCCTGCCATACCACGCTG
>CAKZPX010000304.1 GCA_937139435.1 uncultured bacterium | reverse complement strand
CAGGGCGTCAACGGTCAGAGTAAGGTAGTGCGGGCAGGTCTCGGCGGTGACCGCAATTTTTTGGGATTTCGCCCAGCGGATAACCTCCACCGTTTCCGCACTTGATACATGGCAGATGTGAACCCGGACACCGGTGAATCCGGCGAGCATTATGTCGCGGGCGGCAGCAACTGCCTCGGCAACACCGGGCACCGATGGTAGTCCCAGCCTGGTGGCACTCAGACTTTCGTGGGCAACACCAGTTGCCAGTTCCGGCACCTCGCAATGGGACATCACCACCAGGTCAAAGGTCTTGGCATATTCCAGAACCCGGCGCATCAACCCCGCATCAGTAATCCAGTTGCCATCGTCAGATATCGCCCGGGCGCCCGCCTGCCACATAGCACCCAGTTCTGCCAGTTCTTTTCCCTGACGGCCTTTGGTGCAACAACCTATCGGGATGATCCGGGCAAAGTTTGCTGACCGTGCCTGCTCCATTTCAAACTGGATTAACGCCGGAGAGTCTATAGGAGGATTGGTGTTGGGCATCGGGCACAACTGGGTAAAGCCAGAGAGGAATGCGGTGCGGCATCCGCCGGCGATTGTTTCCTTTGCCTCGTCACCTGGTTCGCGCAGGTGGCAGTGCAGGTCAATAAGACCAGGAATGATGAACTTGTTCCGGCAGTCAATCTTTTCGGCACCTGGAGAACGCAGGTTTCTGCCGACCGCTTTAATCAGCCCATCTTCTACTAATACATCAGCGAGTTTTATCTTTCCTCTTAACGGGTCAACAACTCGCCCGCCGCTAAACAGCCAGCGACTCATCCCGCCTCCTCGTTCAGGATACCCCGACCAAGGGCAAGGAGATAGAGCACCGCCATCCGTACCGCAACACCATTTTTCACTTGATTCATAATCAGGGTCTGGGGTAATTCCCGGACATCGTAGTCCATTTCCACACCCCAGTTAACCGGTCCGGGGTGGGTGATGACCGTCTCGGGTTTAATTTTTTTTAGTCTTTCCCGTGTAAGTCCGTAGAGGAGACGATACTCGCGCAGGCTGGGGATCGTATTGGCGGTCATTCGTTCTGCCTGCAGGCGAAGCATATGGATAACATCAACCTCGTAAAGGATGCGGTCAAGATAGTAGAACACCTCACAGCCAAGTTCGGCAATGTCTGCTGGCAGCAGGGTTGGCGGTCCACAGACCGCCACACGGGCACCGAGTTTGTTCAGACAGATGATGGCGGAACGGGCGACGCGCGAATGGGCGATGTCGCCAACAATCAGCACCTTTTTTCCTTCCAGTGTACCGAGGTGTTCAATCAGAGTAAAGCCATCAAGCAGTGCCTGGGTGGGGTGCTCGTGCCGACCATCACCGGCATTGACAACAAAGCAATTGACCCGGCGGGCGAGAAAATGCGGGACACCGGCGGCACTGTGTCTGATAACCACCCCATCAACGCGCATTGCCTCGATGTTGGTAGCGGTATCAAGAATGCTTTCACCCTTCTTTGTTGAGGAGGCGGCAACGGCAAAATTCAGACACTGGGCGGACAGTCGGCTGGCAGCGAGGTTGAAAGAGGTCAGCGTGCGGGTGGATGGTTCGAAGAAAAGGTTAACAATGGTCTTGCCGCGTAAAGCCGGCACGATCGGGATCGGTCGGTCCAGCACCTCACGGAAGCGCTTTGCCTGGTCCAGAATGGTTAAAATTGCTTCCCTTTCCAGTTCTGCGATCCCGAGAAGGTTTTTTAATCCTGCCATGTTAGTCCTTATGGATAAGGATGACCTCGTCTTTGCCATCCACCTCTTCAAGGTAGATGTCAACGATATCGTTCCGCAGGGTGTCAATTTTCATACCGCAGTAGTCAGGCTGGATGGGCAATTCCCGGTGCCCGCGGTCAACCAGGACTAAAAGCCGGATGGCACGCGGGCGCCCGAAGTCCAGGAGTTCGGTCAGTGCAGCACGCACCGTCCGACCGGTAAAGATTACGTCATCAACCAGAACCACGGTGCGTTCGTTAATATCAAAGTTAATTTCAGAACCCCGGACAATCGGGGTCTCGGCAACCAGTTGCAGGTCGTCCCGGTAAAGCGTGATATCCAGAATCCCCACCGGTACTTCCCGCCCCTCGATTTCCCGGATACGCTCGGCCAAAC
>CAKZPX010000303.1 GCA_937139435.1 uncultured bacterium | reverse complement strand
AGGCGGCAAAGCTCTTGGTGTACGATGCGGCAATGATTAAAGATGCGGGCATCCGGGCAGATAAACAATGCGCTTTTGCCAAACTATTCGCCTCCGAGGTGGCGATGCGGGCAACAAATACCGCCATCACCACCATCGGACAGACCGCGCTCAGCGATGAACTGCCATTAAACCGTCTGTATCGGGACGTCAAGCTGGGTGAAATCGGCGAAGGAACATCAGAGATAATGCGTTTGATAATTGCCAAAGAGATATTAAAGGAAGCATAGGAGGAAAATATGGATTTCAGTTTGACCGAAGACCAGATAATGTTGCGTTCTATGGTGCGCGACTTCGCCACCAAAGAACTTGAGCCCGGGGCAGCAGAGATTGATGCCACGGGTGAATTTCCCCATCAGACAATAAAAAAACTGGCCGAACTCGGACTGCTCGGAATGACCATTCCGGAAAAGTACGGAGGGAATCAGTTTGATTTCGTCTCGCTGGCGATAGCGATTGAAGAGATCTCCCGGGGTTGCGGTTCAAATGGGGTCATCACTGCGGTGCACAATACCCTTACCGCCTGGCCGATTGTCAACTGGGGCACCGAGGAACAGAAGGAAAAATATCTCCCGCGCATGGCAACAGGAGAACTCCTGGGCGCATTCGGACTTACCGAGGCTAACGCCGGTAGCGACCCGGCATCAATGGAGACCCGCGCGGTGCTCAAAGGAGATAAATACATTCTCAACGGTTCAAAAAGGTTCATCACCAATGGTGGTGCCGCTGGAATATTTATTGTTTTTGCCAAAACCGCCCCCGAACTGGGTAACAAGGGCATTACCGCCTTCATTGTTGAACGTAACTTTCCGGGTTTTTCTCTGGGGAAACACGAAAACCTTCTGGGCTTACGGGCAACCGCCAACTGCGAACTTATCTTTGAAGACTGCGAGGTGCCGAAGGAAAATGTCCTGGGCGAGGTGAACGCTGGATTTAAAGTTGCCATGGTAACGCTTGATGTGTCCCGCATTGACATTGGTGCTCAGGCGGTGGGTATTGCCCAGGCAGCACTGGAAAAATCCATTACCTATTCTAAGG
>CAKZPX010000302.1 GCA_937139435.1 uncultured bacterium | reverse complement strand
CAATCTTCTAAATTCTCTATCCAGCGAATCCAACGCCGAACTGCTTATAACAGAATCAACTGAACGAACAAAATCGCCAACAATATCCCTTAATCTTGCGTATTTTTTTCTTACCCGGTACACACGCTCCTTACGCTCGGCGTAACAACACGTACTCTCAGCAGTTACAAATTCTGCACGCAAATCTCTCAACCCTAAACTACATACTTTAAAAAGAGAGTCCTGAAATACGGGAAGTGAATCTACCTTGCCCCGATATTCCTTCAGACGCCGTTCCAACCTCTCAATTCCCCGAGCCAGTTGTCTGCGCACTCTGGTCATCGTCGTATCAGGGGAAATTGGCGTCAGAACTACAGGGACAGGACCAATCTGAACCTTCCCAACATTTTTAACTACCACATACACTGCACTTGCAAGAAAAAAAAGAAGAACGGCAATGACCGGAATTACAAACTTAGGGCGGTGCCAAAACGGACCTATCTCCTTATCTGTCATTTTTACTCAACTACACCCCGGCAAAATATTATACTATTTATTCAGTCTCCGAGCAACTCCTCTATCTCTTCTGCCCCCCTGTCTAACTCCTTTCTTTGTTCCTTGTCGATTCTAAGTAAAAGTGTCTGAAATTCACCAAAATGCGTTTTCTCCTCCTTTGCCACATCCAGAAACACCTTACTCAAATTAGCATTATTAGTTGTCGCCGCCATCTGTTCATAAAGATTAATCGCGTCCAATTCGGCAATAATCGCCGCCCGTAGGAGTTCACGGTCTAAATCGTCTTTATTTAAATTTTCCAGATTTACGGGGATTTTAGATAGCATTTTTTCTCCTGTTTTCTACAGTTTATTACAATTTTCTGTGACAAAACCACCAGTCAAAACACTCAATTTGTCCTGCCCGCGCTTGTTCCAAACGTTCCTTTGCTGTTCTAATGTCACTTGCTGGTGGTATAATCACATGATCGTTTACCAAGTCATTTTCAGGCCAGTCTGCCGGCATCGCGACACGATGTTTATCAGAAAGCTGCATCGCCTCTACCGCTCGAATAATCTCGTCGATATTTCTTCCTAACTCCTGAGGATAATAAAGAATTATTCTTATCTTGCCCTTATCATCAACCACAAAAACTGCCCGAACTGTATTCGTCCCCTTCCCGGGATGGATTAAACCGAGTATATTTGCCACTCTACCGGTATCAGCAATAATCGGAAATTGAATCTCCACACCCAGTTTATCCTTAATCCACTCCTCCCATTTAATATGAGAAAACACCTGGTCAACGCTTAAGCCTATGAGTTCACAATTCAGCGCACGAAATTTCTCATACCTCTTCTGAAAGGAAACAAATTCGGTAGTGCAGACGGGTGTAAAATCAGCCGGATGACTGAATAGCACAAACCACTTCCCAGCGAACACCTTGGGTATTTCCATCATCCCGTGAGTGGTTTGGACTTTAATTGTGGGAAACTCATCTCCTAAGAGAGGCATCCCTTTATATTCCTTTGAAACTTCCATGTATCTACCTCCTGTTTGCACAGTTAACTTAACTAATTTATCTTAGTTATATAAAATGTTATGTCAAATTTATGCGTTGTCATCCCGGCTCCATAAGTCATACCTTATAAGGTAATAAGCAAAGAGCTGGGTTCAGGAGACCTGCACTATTAAACACCGGAGATACTCGGACTCGGGCATTTGTGGCAGGATCGGATGATCTGGTCCCTGCGTAGAGCGATCAAGAATGGTAAAAGTCCTGTCAACCTCCTGGGCTGCTTTTACCAGCACGTCCAACAAATCCTGCCAGAAAAGATAGTGCGAACAGGATGAAGAGATAAGAATCCCTCCTGGTTTTAACAACTTAAAAGCAAGCTTATTTAGTTTAATGTACCCCACAATACCACTCGCTTTTTCTTTCCGGCTTTTGATAAATGAAGGCGGATCGAGGTTTATCAGATCAAAATGGACACCCCTTCTGCATAAATCCTGCATAAAGTCAAACGCATCGGCAACGACAAAAGAACAAACATCCTCAACCTTGTTAAGCTGGGCGTTTCTTTTAGCCAGAGCACAGGCAGCCGGTGAAATATCGACACCTATCACTTCAACCGCACCTCCTAAAGCCGCATTTATCGTGAAAGAACCGGTGTAGGAGAATACATCCAGCACACGCCGATTTTTACTCAAACTCCTTACTTTTTGACGGGTCAGTCGGTGATCAAAGAAATACCCTGTTTTCTGCCCACCCGCAATATCAACATAAAAACGCACCCCATTTTCGGAAATTGTTAAACTATCACTGGGTGTCCCATAAATCAAGCCTTCCTTTCGTAACAACCCCTCGGGTTCTCGCAACTTAAAATCATTTCTCTCAAAAATCGCCGTAACATCAAACAAACCAATCAGCGCATTAACTACCATATCCATCCGGTTTTCAAAACCAGCAGCATAAACCTGAATGGTAAAATGGTCACCATATTTATCAATCACCAATCCCGGTAACCAGTCGCTCTCACTGTAAACCAGGCGAAAATCATTTTCTCCGGGAAGTTTATTCTTCCTTAACTGATATGCGGCGTCAATCCGCTCCCGAATTAACGCCTCATCCAGTTCCTCATCTTTTCTGGAATAAAGTCGGACGGTGATTAGTGACTTTGGATTATACATCCCACAGCCAATAACTTTCCCGTCCTCATAGACTTTAACCAAATCTCCCATCCGCGGATTCCCCTCCAGATATTCAATCTCATTGGCGAATATCCAGAGATGGTCCGACCTGTTGCGCCGGCGCCGAATGTAAACACTTTTAGCGGGCATCTTGATTATGACTCGGACGCGCGTCAAGAACGGTCATTCGCCCCATATCGTCTACCGTCCAAATCACCCGGTAAGGTACCGTCAAATCAACCAGTACCTCTCTCTTTCCCGGTGTAAGTACCAAATCGGGTCTTGTCATTGGGACGAGATTGTCTCCTCTTCTGTTAAAAAAAGTTGCCTCAGATATAAAAACCGGTTGCGGGTTGCCTTCACCGAAAGGAGCAAGTTTTATCAATTCGGGACGCCATTCTCTAAATGAGAGGAAAGCATCGGCCGTGGTGGTGTTATCAACAAGCACCCGGTGGGCAAAGTTCTCATGGGCAAATTGCTCTGCCGCTTTAATAAAATCGGCAAGGCGTTCCTCACGGATAGAAAATCCGGCCGCTTTTTTGTGACCGCCATAATCAATAAAATAATTTCGCATCGCTCGCAAAAGATCCATCAGATCAATCCCATCCATCCCTCGACATTCACCAACCCAGGCATCTCCGCGCCAGCCAATCACCACCGCCGGCACCTGATAGCGTTCTTTTAAACGTGCAGCACAAAAACCTAACGCCCGCAGCGAAAGTTCCTTATGTTGAACAAACAAAATACCATCCCCCAGACGCACATTCTCCTGAGCAAGAACAAATGACCTTTCTGCCTCCTCCCGCCACTGACGACTCCTTTCCACAAGTTCCTTCACCCACGCCTCCACCTCTATTGGTTCCCCTTCCAGAAAATAGCGAACGCCATCGGCGCCATTCACGGCTGCAAAAAGAGGCAACAACTCGGTAAGAAACCCGCTGACCGTTAACTTCCCTGGTGTAATTCCCATACTTTTTAGCACTGTCCTCAGCGCTGGTATACTTGTTCGTTCTAACTGCGCAAGACCCAATGTAACCAGAATCCGATTCTCACCGGTAAGCGTAACACGGTCAGCAATTGTCCCTATCGCCGCCAGCGTTAGAATATCAGGCTGAGCAGAAAGAAACTCTTCATAAGAACAGCCAAGTTTACTTTTCACTATCCCCATCGCCAGTTTTAAAGCGACCCCTACCCCGGCAAGCGCCGGATACGGGTAATCAGAATCCGATCTTTTCGGGTCTACTGCTGCTACCGCAGCTGGTAAAGGATCAATTGTTTCGTGATGGTCAGTAACAACAACATCAATCCCCATCTCCTTTAACCGCTCAATTTCCTGATAATTGGTAATTCCACAATCCACAGTAACAATCAGCCGGACGTTATCTTTCGTGTTCAATATCCGGTGGTCAAGCCCATGTTTGTCCCGACCTTTTGTCGGAATGTGATATTTAACTTTTCCCTGCAGGTCGGCAAATATCCGGCATAGTATTACAGTGGCGGTGATGCCGTCCAGGTCATCATGTCCCCAGACCAGAATCGTTTCCCCTTTCTTTATTGCCCGTAATATCCGCTCCTGCGCCGGCTCAAAATCGGGCAGAAGCTCAGCGGGATTGAGATGGGCAACACTGGGGTTCAACCACTCCTCTACCTCATCTGGATTTTTAACGCCTCGGATCACCAGAAGCCGTGCCAGAATCTCCGGCAACCTCCTGGCTGCTGTTAGCCACTGAACCTGTGCCTCAGCAACCGGTTTAACCGACCAGACACCCAGCTTCTTTTCCATTTATTACTGTTCTACTAAAATAATTCTCCCCTCCACCCGTGCATCAACCGGTGAATTTCTTCTGATATAATTCACGATCACATCACGAAGGGGAAGAAAACTATCTTCAATATCAACACCTTCCAGAAAAATGTGATAGTCACCGCTCCCCGCAGCAAGGTAAGAGTTCGTTGCTAATGTGTAGACCCGATTACTATCAAGCGGTTCTCCGTTAATCAAAACTGAAATAACCCGCTGACCTACCGGTCGCTTTGTTGAGTAAATCATTTTCAGCCCCGAGACCTGAAATATCGCATGACGTCCATTTACTGAAACCTCCAGGATCTCCTTAATCTGCCTGCCGGTATACCTGCCGGTAACCACCGTGTTACCGAAAACATCAACCTGATAAATATCCCGATAAGTAATCGCACCAGCAGGTATATTGGCCCGAATCCCCGCAGAATTATGCAGTGCAATATCAGTATTAAACTCCTCTCGCATCGCATCAGTAATCAGGTTACCAGCCGGGGTTTCGGTAAAACCTCCTCGAGTCAGTTCTCTTTTACTGTATCCGATAACCTCATCCATACCTTTTTCGGCAACCATCCGCACTGAATCCAGATACCGATAATAACCGAAGTCCTTCGGTATCTCATCGCCCATAAGGTTAATCACCCTGCCCTCATAACCCACTATCCGACGCCGGTTCGTGTCAAACCGAATATCCAGCACCCCAACAGTGCTCAGTTTGGAATAAGCCTGTTGAATTATCGTGTGGTTAATCGGGCTTTCGTATGGTGGTTGAACACCGGTATGGCTATGCGCACCGATGATAACATCAATACCTGCCACCGAATCCGCCAATCGCCGGTCGTGGCGATATCCAATATGAGTCAAAGCGACAACGATATCAGCCCCCTCACGGCGCAACCTTCTAACCTCCTCCCGGGCAACCTCATAGTACGGCAACACCTTTATATCCCCCAATAAAGATTCTACCACCATTCCGGCGATATGCTGGGTAAGCAATCCGAAAACACCAATTTTAATTCCTCCGCGTTCAAAGATAACGCTTCTTTTGAGAAAGGCAGGTAGAGTATCGCTCTCTCTCATCCGCACATTAGTAGCAACCCACGGAATCTTAGAACTATCCGCCATCTCCTTAAGCACCTGCCAGCCCAGGTCAAAATCATGATTACCCGGTACCACTGCATCGTATCCAGCCCGCCGGAAAAAGTCTATCACCGCCTGTCCCCGGGTGAAATCGCCGATAACCGTCCCTTTAAAAACATCACCGCCATCAAGAAGTAAAAATCCGTAGCCGCTTTTCTCAGCTGAGTCGCGCAACTCCTTGAACAATGTTAATGCTCCGGCGGCATTCGCCAGCGGCGGCGGAAAGTTCCTGTCCAGCCAGACCGCCTCGCCCGGCAACAGCACCCCGTGAATATCATTGGTATGGACAATAAAGAGGTGCTGAACATTACCAGCAGTGCAGCGTTGAGAAAAAAATGGGGAGAAAAAAAATACGAAAGAAAGAAGCGTGACCGCAACTCTAAATCTAAAACCCATACCCGACACTCGTTTTGAGAATAAACTTATTCGCGTAAACCCTTACGTCTTCTGGAACAACTGGCAGAAAAAAGTGTTCTGCGGATAACTGCTCGCGACTGAAAGAACCATCAACCCCCACCTGCCACTTCCCTACATCAAAACTCAAACCTAACATCGCCGTCGAACGATTAACCTTAACATCGGCAAATAATGGTTCCCAGCCCAGACCATAGCGCAGGCGTACAAGGTTCAGCATTAAATGCTCAACCTGCATCCGCACAAAAAATACATTCCTTAAACTACTATCAATCATCTGCCAACCCTCTATACCAGCAAAAAGATGAACATTAGAAGGCAAATCACCCGCTGCCTTATAATTTAAGCCGACAATTCCTGACCAGGGTAAACCTCTCAACGATGGAGTATCATTGCTGGGGAATTTAACACCACTGCGATAACTAACGTCCAGCTCTAACCTTTTTAACGGTCTCCACCCGGCACCTATCGACCAGCCTACCCCTCCCAGCTTTTCGCGCACTACGTAACTGGTCGTCTCGGGAATTTGAATCGTCAGGGCGGATAGCTCACGGGAACCCCATAAATAACCCACCTGAGCACCTAATGATAAAAACTCCCATGGCAAAAATGCCATCCTCACATCGCCCCGATAGATGGCTCCATCCTGCACCAGCCGATCTTCACCAACCTTCACATAGAAGTCATCACGGTACTCCTTAAAATACACATAGCGAAAATCCCTTACCGGTGTTACACCAGCACCCAGCACCAGTCGCCGCCATGGGTAACTCACCATCAACGGACCAAAGACCCAGCTGGAACCGATGTTATCTGCAATCACCGCCTCGCCGATGGTATTTTCAAACTGGTCATAAACAAATCGAGTTCGCTCCTCAGTCAAAAAACCTGCCTCCAAGCCAAAGCTTATTTTCGGCTGGAAGACAAATCCCAATAAAGCAGGGTTAAGTAATATTGCATCCCCTTGACCTTTAATTACATCCTCGCCCCAGAAATTTCGTAATGGCAGGTTTGCCCATCCGCTCTGACAAAATAGCACCAACCAGATAACCAGCCGCCCCCCTGCCCAAACCATCTTCCGCGCTTTAATTCTCATAACCACTAACCTCCTTCACCATAAAAAGTCTATCTGCAGATTAACATCAAATCTATCCTCCTGGCTGAAGAAATCCCGCACCCATCCTCCATCGCGGTAATGAACACCTTCATTGTTGCCCAGTCCAAAGTGAGGAAACCGAGAAATTTTGTGCCGGAACTTAAGGTAAACCAGCAAATAGTCCGAGACGCGGTCAGTAAAAGCAAGATACCATTTAAAACCCTGCCCATCAATAAAATCAATCCCGGTATCCTCAAAAAGCCATCCCGACATTCCGGCGCTTCGCCACGACGCCACACCAAGTTCACTGCTGAAATCTTCCGAAAAGTTATGTTCCCACTGCAGTGCCACAAAATCGCCGTTAATACTTGCCTCATCATTGTATCTAAGCGTGGGTGTCAACCTTGTCTTGCCGTATCTCACCTCTCCGGTGAAATAGTCCCAGTTAGAAAGTGAGAGCATCATCCGGATAGAAGACTCCAGCGCCATAGAGCGTGTCGCCACCACCTGTTTTTTATTCTCCTTGAGTTGCACCTTCTGCCTGAACCGCAAGCGCACTGGAAAGACCGGACGGTATTCCAGTTCAGCCTGAAAACGGTAATTGTCGGTACCCAGACCGAGATTCCGCCATACATCCAAATAGGCACGGGTAAAAGTAATTGCCCGGGAGATCTGGTATCGGGTCTCCAGCATAACCCCCTGTTCCGCCTTGGGCATAGGAAAATCCTGCAGCGCAGAATAAGACGGGTCAATCAAGGTGTAGGGTTTTTCCAGAATGGTCTTCTCAAACCGCAACTCCTCGCAGTAGCCGCGGTTGTAAGG
>CAKZPX010000301.1 GCA_937139435.1 uncultured bacterium | reverse complement strand
TCGGGTGCCGACACCGGATGTGTCAATCGTTGACCTTGCCTGCGTTGTTGAGAAAAAGACAACGGTGGAAGAGGTTAACAACGCCTTCAAGGCAGCAGCGGCAGGAGAACTCAAGGGTATTCTGCAATATCTTACCGAGCCTTTAGTTTCGGTTGACCTGGTCGGAAATCCTCATTCTGCTATATTTGATGCTGGTTTGACATCGGTGGTGGATGGCAATCTTGTTAAAGTTTATGCCTGGTATGACAACGAGTTTGGTTACGCGTGCCGATTAGTTGACTTAATCGACTTTATTGGAACATGGCTGTAAAATGAAAAAACTTCCGGTACGTCAATTGCCGGTATCATCGCGGCGGGTTTTTGTCCGTGTTGATTTTAACACGCCAATTGATCAACATGGCGAGATAGCCGATGACACGAGGATCCGGGCGGCATTACCCACGATTCGCTGGTTGGTGGAACAGAGAGCGATAGTAGTGCTGGGTTCCCATTTAGGAAAGCCTAAGGGGAAACGCGACTTGAGGTTCAGTTTGCAACCGGTGGCAAAGCGCCTGGAGGAGCTGTTGGAGCAGAAAGTTGTCTTTGCTCCGGACTGCATTGGATCGGAGGTTGTGCAACTTCTGAGAAACTTGACTCGCGGTTCGGTAGTTTTACTGGAAAATCTCCGTTTTCATCCTGGTGAAGAAAAAAAAGAACTTCCTTTTGCTCAGGCGTTAGCGTCACTGGTAGATTTTTATGTTAATGATGCATTCGGGATGGCGCATCGTGCCCACGCTTCAACTTTTGGAATGCCGAGGTTCTTTGCCCAGCCCGCAGCGGGGTTTTTAATGGAGCGGGAGCTGGATTATTTAAGCAAGGTACTTGGCTCGCCGACACGTCCGTTCGTTGTAATAATTGGCGGAGCAAAGATATCTGACAAGGCGGGAGTGATTAAGCATCTTTTACCTAAAGTTGACCGGCTGCTAATTGGAGGAGGGGTTGCTTTTACCTTTTTGAGGGCTTACGGATACGGCATCGGAAAGTCGATATGGGATCCGAATTTAATGGATGAAGTGGAGAAAACAAAGAACAACCCACAGATTGTTCTACCCTGCGATGTTAAAGTGGCAACGACAACGGATGGGGGAGATGCGAAGACCGTAGAAATAAGCGCAATTCCTGAAGACGCAATTGGCCTTGACATTGGGGAACGAACCGTAGCGAAATTCGAGGAGATAATAAGTGGCGCCCAGACAATTGTTTGGGCAGGACCAATGGGTCTCTTTGAAAAAGAGCCTTTTAGTAATGGGACAAAGGCGATTGTCGAGGCGCTTGGTAGGGCGACAGCGCGCGGTGCCATTACGGTGGTTGGTGGCGGTGATACTGTAGCAGCAGTGCATATGGCAGGGACTACTGAAAAAATTAGCCACATTTCCACAGGAGGCGGGGCAACTTTGGAATTTCTTGAAGGTAAAACTCTTCCCGGGGTCGCAGTTTTAGCAGACAGCGAATGAGTGGTATTCGGACTTTAATCGCGGGCAACTGGAAATCTAATAAAAGTGCCGAAGAGGCACGTGCTTTTGTTAAAGCTCTGCGTGAAGGGTTGAAGGAGAAAAAGCGGGACGAGCGAGAGATTGTTGTTTTCCCTCCTTTTACGTCTATTCCTGCTGTGGCGGATGAGCTTCGAAACAGTGAAATTGGTTACGGAGCGCAGAATGTATTCTGGGAGACAGCTGGTGCGTTTACCGGTGAAGTTTCGCCTGTTTTCCTTAAGGAACTGGGCTGTCGTTATGTTATTATCGGTCACTCTGAGCGGCGCACTTTATTTGGTGAAACTGATGAAATATGTAACCGGAAGATGCTTTCTTCTTTAAGAACAGGGTTGCGCCCGATTTTGTGTTGTGGCGAAACCTGGGAGCAACGAAGAGAGGAGAAGACTTTTTGTATAATAGGGGAGCAGTTAAATGCTGGGTTGCACCAGGTGCCATTTGATGCCGAGTTTGATATTGCTTACGAACCTGTCTGGGCGATCGGTAGCGGTAAAAGTGCAACGGCAGAACAAATTGAGGTGGTTCATAGTTATATCCATCAGTGGTTGCAGAGAAAAGGCTTTGCGTCCCGGGAGAGAGTCCGGGTTATCTACGGAGGGAGTGTAACGCCAGAAAATGTCGACCGCCTAATCGCAGTTCCTGATGTTGACGGGGTACTGGTAGGAAGAGCAAGTTTGAAGCTTGAGAGTTTTATTAGGATTGTCGACTTCTGTTGCCCCGGAGAAAAAGGAGCATCCCCTTGACTTTATCGTCAATTGTGTTAATCTAATATCAAAAGGAGAAGACATGTATGGTGTACTGATATTTTTTCACCTTCTGGTAGCGGTTTTGCTGATATTGGTTGTTTTGATCCAGCAGCCTCAAAAAGGAGGGCTGGGAACGATTTTTGGTGGTGGTGAGTCTATTTTCGGTGGAGGTGGTGCTGCT
>CAKZPX010000300.1 GCA_937139435.1 uncultured bacterium | reverse complement strand
AGGAACGATTGTAAACAAAAATCGTGTCCGGCAGTGTGCAGCGTGGCGTGGTCTTGACCTCACGCCAGATGGTATCACCGGTGCTGGTATAAACCCGGAAACAAAAACTGTCCACCCTGGTTAATGTGGTATCCACCAGCAGAACCACCGGCGGGGCAAGGATCTGCGAACCACTGCGCGGTGCCAGTGGCGTTGGCGGCAATGGTTCACGAATCAGCCGAAAACAACCAAATGTGCCATCAGCTGCGGTTAACTGCCCGTTGTAGTACTGCCGGAACCGCAACCGCACCGACTCACAGGGCGCGGTTGCCGGATTAAGAAACCAGTTATAAACCCCGCTGTCCGGTACACTGTCAAGAAACTGCCAGTCCCTGCCGGCATTAAAGGAAATATCTATTGCCACCCAGTGGGCGGGGTTGTTAAAATTGTCCCAGCGCACCGCAATTGTATCACCCATCTGTAAGACTTCACCTCGCCCAAACGAGTTGTAAAACGTGTCTCCCAGCGGATAACGGACTTCAATCCGATGTCTATCACCACCCTGCGGATG
The DNA here is from genome assembly GCA_937139435.1 of uncultured bacterium. GTDB lineage: Bacteria > Hydrothermota > Tepidihabitantia > Tepidihabitantales > Tepidihabitantaceae > Tepidihabitans. Next base: position 1,633 of record CAKZPX010000300.1, on the reverse strand, counting down.
GGGTGAGGCAACATGGGAGTTCCCATTGCCCGAATAGTGCCACCACTCTGCCGGTGCCCACCAGGTGTTATGGACATACAGGTCTTTCTCCGGTGTCCGATAACCATAGGCAGCCAACGAGTGCACCGCCCAGATTGCTGACCAGACAAAGGCATAACCGCCATCAATCTCCTGAACAATGGTATTCCATGCCCAGTCGTTACCGCTGGTTCCTAACTCATCAACCATCTGGAAATTATAACCGTTGTCATAACCAACCAGATAAAGCCCCTGGGCAATCGCATTGATCACTGTTGCGCCACGGGTAGTATCAGTAAACATCCGCAGGGCACACTCCCGCTGCACATTGGGAATCTGTTTATCCCATTCACCCTCAACCATATCCCAGCGCTGCCAGAACCAGTCCACCAAACGACCATAATCCTGGGTGCGGTCAATATAACCCAGAACCATCGCTGCTGCTGTCGGAGTGCAACCATAACTCCAGTCATAAAAAGGCGCCTTTCTCGCATCCGGCACATAAACCTCGCTCCAGTTGCCAAAATCACGCTGCAGCACCTCCTGCCATTCCCGCTGATAAACCTCAACCGCCCCGGGGTCAGAACCGCTCAAGCCTGCCTGTGCCTTTGCCTCCTGAACATAACGGACAAAATCCTCCCGTGTCTGCCACATCTGCTCAAAATGAGAGGAGAAAATCACCCGCACACCTGCCGGACTGGAAAACTCCAGAAATGTGACCGGTGCGATAAAATAGACCCGGGAAAGGAAGGCTGATGCGCCTAAAATTTCTCTTGCCCGTCGCAGACCCTCTGGTGCCACCGCATAAAACTCAGATGTGCCATAACCATAGCATACAATCGGCGTCCGGTCATAACGGGCAGAAATCAAAAGATGGCTGTATTTTGAACGCCACCGGGTCAGGTCGGTGTTAACTGTCAGGGTGTTTTTCTCGGCAAGAATGTCCACCACCACCTGGTCGTAATCAGGAAACTCACTGCCATCAGCGCGGAAGTGAAACATATAGGCAACGGTCTGTCCCGCCTCATCCACATAAGGAACCACCGTGCCCATCCGGCAACCCGGCCACTCTGCCGACGCCTTGCGCCAGGCAAGTTCTTTTACCGTGTTAAACGGCACCGCATTGTCCGGGGTTAAACCGGTTTCAGGCAGATTCATTGCCAGAGATAAGTTAGCCAGCAAAATGACAACAAAAAACAGTCGCACAGCCACTCCTTTCTTTTAAAAGAATTTTATCTTTCTCCTGCCTATTGTCAAAAAATATCACCCATACCTGCCTCTACCATCTCTTCTGATGATTACGAAACAGTATCCTGCCGAAATTCCTGATAACAGGGACATCCCCGGGACTATCCCGGGGATAACCCCGGGGTTAGCGGTCAGTTAAAATAACTTATTGATAGACAAGGCAATAGACGATGGAACCACTGTGTATATGTGCGCAATTATACACACATTAATCCTGTCCGGAATTAAGTAAAATTTTCTCCGGGGCTTTTACTCTCTTCTTTAGCAGTGTTCGCCCGAGAGGGCGGTAATCAGGGCATGGGCAACAATCTCAATCTCATCAGCACGGATGGTGCGCAGGTCTAAAAGTAGTTCCTCCTTTTCCACC
>CAKZPX010000299.1 GCA_937139435.1 uncultured bacterium | reverse complement strand
CGTAAAAACGAGCAAAATAACGCTCTAAATAGACATAACAAAAGGATAATACTTTTAACTTACAAATCTAAACACAGTTACCCGACAAGAATCGGGTTTGCTCTTCCGGCACGGGGTATACCCCCGGGTTATTCCCGGGATCATCGGGAGTGTAAAAATACCGGTAAAAATGGTTGTGATGATTGAAACCGGGGCAGGGATAAAACCGGTTATGATAACAGTAATAAACCAGGTTTTGACTTTGCTGATTGATCTTATGTATAATCTTTAAGTTATGTTCAATATTATCATCACCGGAATAACCAGTTTTCTCACCGACATATCAACCGAAATGGTTTATCCGCTTATTCCGCTTTATCTTGCAACACTGGGCACCCAGCCTGCGGTGCTGGGTTTGATTGAGGGGTTTGCTGAAAGCTCCGCATCACTGTTAAAGGTGTTTTCCGGCACCATTTCTGATCGGTTTCGCCGGCGCAAACCCATCGCCATCCTTGGTTATGCTGGTTCAACTATCGGTAAGTTATTCCTGTTCCTTTCCCGGAACTGGGGATTCGTGTTCATCGGCAGGATGATTGATCGGATCGGCAAGGGCATAAGGGTAGCACCCCGGGATGCGCTGATTGCTGACTCGTCCTCACCGGGCAATCGGGGAAGGGCGTTCGGGGTGCATCGGGCAATGGACACGCTGGGCGCGGCGCTTGGTGTTCTTATTGCCATCTATCTTACCACCCGGCTCGGTACTGAGTTGACCAGAACCGCATATCAGCGCATCTTCCTTGTTTCACTTGTCCCGGCTTTGCTGGGAGTGATTATCCTGTTCTTTGTTAAGGATACCAGGATAAAATTGAGTCATACCAGCCCGGTTCGGCTTTCCTTTCGTAATATCCCTCCGCCACTGCGCCGGTTCCTTCTGGTGGTAGGACTTTTTGCCCTGGGCAACTCCTCCAATGGTTTTCTTTTGTTAAGGATGCGTAACCTTGGCTGGACCACTACGAGCATCCTTGTCCTTTATCTTATCTATA
>CAKZPX010000298.1 GCA_937139435.1 uncultured bacterium | reverse complement strand
TGGGGCGGACAGGAACAGAAAGTTGTCGGTGGTTGATATCAGCGATCCGGGAAATCCGGTTCAGAACACTGCGGTCTTCATCGCTGACACTGGCTCTGATGTGGCGGTTGAGGGTGATCCGGTGTATCGGGCAGACTGTGCTGGTGGTTTGCGGATTCTTGATATGACAGACCCGAACCCGCCTCTGGATGTTGGCGGCTACGATTCGCTTGAATCAGGATGTTAATCGGTGGTTCCGAGGGATAGTTTTGGCTTCATCGGCTGATTACCAATTCCCTGCTTTCGCACGATACGTGTGGACAACACCAGTGACATCCGCTTTATGGCTCACTGCATAACATTCGGCATTCCGATTGACATGGTATTGTAAGCCAGTATCATCTTCTGTGCAGAACCTTGCCGCCTTCAGGTTGTCAACATTGCCCGTCCTGATCAGCCGGTGCTGGTGGGGAACTGTGATATCGGTGCTGCAACGTATCCGGTACAGTCAAACTCATCAGACAATAAAATGAGAACATGGGAAATAGGATGAGCGCCGTGCTTACCATGCTGGTCTTATTTTTGGGTATTGCTACCGGACAGTTGAAATCCTATGAGGTCATACCAACTCGCGCGGATTGGTCGGGTACTGTTGAGGGCGACCCGCAGTTCGGTGTCGGTCAGACTATCACCTGTAACTTTGACAGTGTGGTGGCGGTGCATCTGTTTGTTGGCTATCTCGGTGCCAACCCCGGTACACCCTACCAGGTAGAGGTCTACGAGTATCCGGGAGGAATTACCCCTGTCGCCTATAACTCTGGTGTTGTAGCAGCAAAAGACCATGATTGGCTCATAATGCCACTGCGGCTCGTGCCCGGTCAGAGGTTTGTCAAGGGCAAGGAGTATCTGTTTAAATTTACAAGACTAGGTGATAGCATACATTTTTACTACAACCCGCACGACCCTTACGGGTATGGGATGTTGATAACCCCGGGTCTTTCTGCTCCGGTTTCTCTCGGCCGGGATTTGTGCATGCGGGTGTACGGGTTACTGAATGGGATCACTGCGGATTTCTTCTCGGTTCAGATACACTCGTTCAGTCCCGGGATGGAGGCGCTCGCCGCTGCCCTAAACCAGGCAAAGGAGATTGGCATCCGCTGGCTGGGCGACGACCTCGGACACTGGGATAAGTGGGCAGAGGACACCGCTGGTGTGCTTTTGCGCTGCTCTACCTGGGTTAGCAAGGGGTTTCAGATCCGGGGCTATCTTGCCTATGGGCGCAACGACCCATCGGTGAGCAGTGGTAGCGCGGGTGCCAATTATCCGGTCTCATTATATCCGCCCCGAAATTTGTGGGCAAAGGGTGACAGTAACTACTGGGCTTCATATTGCCGGACAATTATGCGGGCGCTGGATACGGTAAAGTTCTGGGCGGTGTGGGGCGAGCCCAACGCAACCTGGTTTTGGCGTGACCCGGATCCCCACCACTACGGAACACCGGACAACTCCATTGATACCCCGAGAGAGCGCTGCAGTCTGTATGTCCGGATGTGTTTTATCGCTGAAAGTGTTGCCCGGGAACTGGGCTATGGTCAGAAGGTCATCGCGGGATATGTCTGGCGGTTGACCGAATCAGACGGTGGCTGTTCTGGAATGACCTGGTTACGGGATATGTTTGACCTCGCCCGTCGCCGCTATGGTGGAGTAAAGAAATGCTTTGATATTGTAAGCGTCAATCCCTATATGCATCGGGGTTCACCCGGCAATTATACTGGATGGTTTCGCGATGACTGGTTTCATCGTGACCTGAACGCCGCCCGTCAGGTTATGAAAGATGCAGGACATCCGGATATGGAACTGTGGGTGACAGAAATTGGCTGGCCGCGGTGGGATAAACACCTGGCGACCCTTCCGGTTGTTACCGACACCATTACCCAGGCGCATAATCTGTGTCAATTCCTTGTTTCTGCCCTGGCACGGCAGGGACATCCCGGGGGAGGGTATGACCGGGTTAACTGGTATGAACTAACCTCGTACCGTGATGGGATTCATTCGGCCAGCATTGAATCAGAAGGTATGGGGTTACTGGATACATTTGCCCAGCGGCGGTTACCGCAGTTCTGGGCGCTGGCGCAGGTGATAGATAGAATCCAGGGCAAGCGGTTTAACGGTATTGTAGTACCGGGCGATTCAGTGGTTGCCAGTAAGGTTAGGATATATGAGTTTGAAGACCCGTTGCAGAAAAGGCGGTTGTGGGTGGCGTGGCGCAACAGATTCGGACAGGAGTTGGATTCACCACCTGTTAGAGTAAAAATACCGGTGCGGAGCGACAGTGTAATCAGGAGTTTTCTGGCTTACAATGCCGGTCAAGTAGTAGATGTTGTGCAATCCGGAGTTGACGGCTGGCTGGCGATGGACCTGTTTTATCGTCCGGTGTTTTTAAGTGAGATGTTGGTGCCAGTCCGTCCCGAGCTGCGGGTGGATAGTGTTAAAGTGGTTCCACACCAGCCCCGGGTAAATATGCCGTTTGAAGTCAGGGTCTGGGTGAAGAATACCGGCAATCGGGCAACGCCAGGGAGCCAGGTTCGTTACCCCATTCCAACCCGGGTGCGGGTGCTCTGGAATGGCGAGGTGGTTGGTTTGAGTGACACCATTATTTCAATCACCCCGGGTGCAACTCGACTGATAAGAGTACGGATAGATACGGTGCCAGTGTCAATGGCTGGCTGGGGTTTGTTGAGCGCAACAGTTAATTCCGAGGAACAGTATGTAGAGTTGAACCGACTGGACGACAACACCGGTTATCAGCGCCTGTTTATTTCCCGTTAACAGATTTAACGATGTAATCGGCAGCAATCCTGGCGCCGGTGATGGGGTATTCTTCCCAGCCGGCAGATGCCATCTGATTTAGTTTGCCTTCCTTGCGTAATCTATTGAGCGTTGCGCCGAACTTTTCTGGTTCGGTTAACGGCAGGCAGACCCCCTGCCGGGTAGCAAATTCATAGTTTAAAGGGGCAAACGGTCCGATATGGGGAAGCAGGGCAAACATCGGCAAACCCAGACCGACCGCCCAGTTGGTTCTTTCGTGGGCAGCGGCGACCATTATGTCCAGTTGCGGAAACAGTTCCGCGGTTTTTTCTGTTTCTTCCCGGCGCGAGCTGGCGGTGATGGTGATGATGTCTGGTGGCAGCTGGGCGATTATTTTTTGTGCCTTTTTTTCTCCGGTGCCCGGGAAGATAACAACTTTATGCCCGGCGTTGAGTGCCGAACGGATTGCGATAACTGTCTGACGGATGTGGGGAGTAGGATAGGCGCCGGAGATGAAAAAGGCGATGGTGAGCGGTTGAGCTGTGCTCAGTCGCTGGTAGCGGGAGTTAAAAGCGGTTGCGGCAACCGGAAGCAGTTGTGTTTCTATTACCAGTCCGGTGACGATGATCCGCTCCGGTTTTAACCCCAGATGCTGGAGCTGGCGAGCGGTGGTGTTCAACGGCACAAAGGTGCACCAGGCATCAGGGATAGCAGAGCCAGCAGGCACACCGATTTCTGCGTGCAGGTAAGCAACGCGACAGATTGAAGCAAGGGTATGGGCAAGGAGCGGATGGTCAACAAGGACAATGCCGGGGTAGTTTTTGAACCACCGGGTGAGCGGAAATTTGAGGAGGTTGACCTCCATCGGTCCGGGCGCCCGGTTACGGGTGCGGTTGTAGATGGTGGTGATCAGTCCACCGGTTGCGCCCAGGTGATAAATCCAGCGTGCCAGTCGCCAGCCAGGACCGCTGGCAAGGAGACATGGTGTGTCGGGAAGATGGTAAAGCACCGCATCCAGATATTGCGGATGTCCCCGACCGATGCCGGCGGAGAGGGCGATGAGCGGGTAATGATAGAATGCCATTTTTTCGAGGATAGCGAAAAGTGTCGGTTAGTCAAAGGGCTATCCTTTACAATATTAAAATTTTATTGGATAATAGCCCCCTGATGTGGTATGGCGATTTTGATTTGAGTGAGGAAGAAGTTAAGCCACGGGGACGGGCGGTTGATTACATCCGGCGGCTATGGCCTTTTTTCTCACCTTATAAGGGGCGGATAGTTGCTGCTGGAGTACTGCTAATGGTCTCCAGCGGTCTCGGGCTTTTGGGTCCGTTACTTTTTAAGCGGGCAATTGACGTTAACATTGCCCGGGGTGATATTCGAGGGCTGGTCGGGACATCGGTGGTTTTTCTCGGGGTGCAGGTGGCGATATTTTTTGCCACCTATTATCAGTTGCTCTGGCTGGCGCTGGTGGGCGAGCGGGGTGCCGCCAACCTGAAGCAAAGGTTGTTTGAGCATATCCTCAGCCTGCCAATGGCATTTTTTGACCGGATGCCCAGCGGGAAACTTGTCTCCCGGGTGGAGAGCGATACTGAGGCGTTGAAGATGCTTTTTACCCGGACGTCAGTTATGCTGGTGCAGAGTTTTCTGGTTGTGGTCGGTATGAGCGTGGTGATGGTTCTTACTAACTGGCGCCTCTATCTGGTGGTAGCGGCATTGTTGCCACCGTTTGTGGTCACATTCTGGCTGTTCCAGCGCAAGGTGCGACCGCTGTATCGGTCGGTGCGCCGGACCGTTGCCGATATCAACAATCTGGTGCTGGAAGCGCTGAAGGGGCTGCCGGTAATTCAGGTGTTCAGCCAGGAGTCCCGGTTTGCCGGACGGATGGATGCCCTGAACCGGGAGAAGTTTGTCAAGGAGTTTCGGGCACAGCGGTTATGGTATGCGGTCTGGTTTCTTGTTGACATGGGTGAGGTGATTGGTATTGCGCTGGTTCTCGGTGTGGGCGGTTTCTGGGCATTAAAAGGGAGTTTGACGATCGGGACACTGGTGCTTTTCATTTCTTATATCAGCCGGCTCTTTGCTCCGGTACGGGCAATATCAGACCAGATTAATATGATGCAGCGGGCGTTCGCCTCGGCAGAGCGGGCGCTGGAAATACTTGACCAAGAGTCAGAGCCTGGTGGAAGAAGGGTTGATGATCGGCGTTTGCGGGAGCGGATTGCCCTGGAGGATGTTAGTTTTGCTTATGACAGGGAGCCGGTACTGAAGGAGATTAATTTGACCATCAAGCGGGGGGAAAAGGTGGCGCTGGTGGGAGAGACTGGTGGCGGCAAGAGTTCAATTGTCAATTTACTGTTAAAGTTCTATCAACCCCAGGCAGGAAGGGTTGTATTTGACCAGGAGGACCTTGCTGCGCTGGACCCGAAGAGTGTGCGCCGGATGCTCGGTTTTGTCCCGCAGGAGGTGGTGGTTTTTCCGGGGACGGTTCTGGATAATCTGCGGATGTTTG
>CAKZPX010000297.1 GCA_937139435.1 uncultured bacterium | reverse complement strand
GTGATCGCCTCGCATTCCGGGGTTTATGCCCTGCGCCCGCACAACCGCAACCTGAAAAAGGGGCAACTGCGCGCCCTGGCTGATAAAGGCGGGATTATGGGACAGGTGTTTCTGCCCTCCTTTCTCCGGTCAGAACCGGAAAAGGCAACGGTGAATGATGTTGTCCGCTCAATTGACTATGTGGTTCAGCACTTCGGGGCAAGCTGTATCGGACTGGGTTCAGACTTTGATGGCTTTTCCGGTCGGTTAAAGGGGTTGGAGGATGTGAGCCGGTTACCGGAGATTAGCGCCCGGCTACTGAAACTGGGTTACCAGGAAGATGTTATCGGGAAAATACTGGGTGATAACTTTCTGCGGGTATGGGATGCGATCGCGGCTAAAAAATGATTAATTTGACCTGTCGGCAGCAGGCAGGATAATATTTTTTATAGTCATGTTATTACCCCACAATGATAAAAAGTAGGACGTGTGCGTTATTTCTGTCTGGTAATCTTTGTCGTCAGTTCAGTTTTTGCTGGTGTGGTACCGGTGAACCTGTCAATTTCACCGACTCGGTTGAGTATAACCGAAGAAAACAGCTACGCGGTGGTCAGGCTGAACTACCATCATCCGGGCATCGCGGTGCTCAGCACCACCGAACCCGGACAACCCTTGCTACCGGTGCTTTCCGGTAATGTTTTGATCCCACCTGATGCCCGGCTGATTGGCGTGCGGATAGAAAGGGTTGAGTGGCAGGAGATAGGTAGCGGTTTAACCATCTATCCGGTTCAGCCGATGCGACCGCTATCGCAGTTCAACTCTGTCCCGTTTGTTCTTCCGGACCAGCTGGTCTATGGTCAGGATAACGCCTATCCTGAAGAGATGGTTTTCTCGGTGCCAGCGGGTTCAAAGGCGGGCTTTAAGATTGCCGGCTTTCTCCTCTGTCCCTTCCGCTACTATCCGACATCGGGCAGACTTTTGCTCGCAACAGAAATAAAACTGGTGGTTGAGTATGAAAATACCTCTGCACCAACCAGCACCATCACACCCGGACAGTTTGCCCTTTTCGGTGCGGATGTAGAGCAACTGATTATTAACCGTCAGGACATCAATCGCTGGTCACCGCTGGTGGCTGAGGTTGACCGTAATGAACTGGATGTGGTAATTATCACCTCTGCAACGCTCGCACCGGCACTGGTCAACTTCCGTAACTATGTCCGCAGCAAGGGCTACTTTACCGAGATTGTGACCACCGACACCATCTATGCCAGGTACCCTGGTCGGGACAACCCGGAAAAGATTCGCAATATGCTTAAAGAGCGGTTTGCCACCCATGGTTTGAAGTATGCCATTTTAGCCGGTGATGTTCAGCATGTGCCCTGTCGTACTGGCTATCTCCCCTATACCCCCTACAATGTACCGGCAGACCTGTATTTTTCTGACCTTGATGGCACCTGGGATGCCAACAACAACAGCCAGTTCGGTGAATACTATTATACCGACTTCAATCCGGATTCAGTTGACCTTTACTCTGACATCATTGTGGGCAGGTTGCCACTGGATGATGCCAATCACTGTGCGCTGTTTCTGCATAAAGATACGCTCTACGAGCGCCAACCTGATACTAGTTACCTGCACAATGTGTTGTTGCCCTTTGAGGCGCTTTGGTCAAACATTGATTACTACGGCAGAATCGTGAATAAAAATATTGCGCTGGTGCTTTCGGAAATGACAACCTGGCTGGCAGACTCGGTTTACAGCATGACGCCCACCCAGTGTGTTAACAGCATCAATAATGGCAGACACCTTTTCCACTTTGCCGGTCATGGTTCTTATAACTCCTTTGGCTCAACATTTTCCACCTCCAATCTTGCCTCACTGAACAATATCAACAAACTCTGCATCATCAACTCCATGGCGTGTGATTGTGGAAACTTTGACCAGTACGACTGTCTGGGCGAACAGTTTGTTACCGTAGCCGGTGGTGGAGCGGTCTCCACCTGTCTTAATGCCCGGTATGGCTGGGGCGCACCACCGACAATGGGACCGTCAGAAAACCTGTGTATGGAGTTCTATCGCAACTACACCAAGGGGATAAACCAAGGGCGTGCCTATGCCCTTGCCAAAGACTTCTACCGCAATGCTGCGTTCAGCCAGATGACCTATCGCTGGTCGCTCTATGACTGGACATTCCAGGGTGACCCGACAATGTTAATGTGGCGGACCGCACCCCGCACCGTTAGTATTGACTGCCCGGACACAATCCCTGCCTGCCCCCAGGTTCTATCAGTTCAGGTTGCCTATGAGGGTTATGCGCCAGCAGCTGGTGCCCGGGTCGCGGTCTTACAAGGTGACAGACTCATCGGTCGGGATATAACCGGCACCTCAGGACGGGCAGATGTAGCGCTTGCCGCAGTCCCGGATACTGGCAGATTAAAGGTACTGGTTACCGTCCAGGACGGCGCACCGGTAGCAAAAACAGTTTATCTGAGTACGAGCAGAACCAGCCCGCTGGTTGTCTATCACCATTATGATGTTGATGATCCCAATGGTCGGCTTGACCCGGGAGACGAGGCAGACCTGTTCCTTGTTGTGGCAAACAGGGGTAATGCGACAGCAGACAGTGTAACCGCAACCCTGCGTTCCTCTTCCTCTTATCTTACGATAATTGATTCCACAAGCAGTTATGGCACGGTGGCGATTGATGATACCGCCCGGGGGGATGGCTATCGGGTGCGCATCAGTCAGAATTGCCCGCAGGGCGAAAGGCTGGCATTGACGCTACTGGTGCGGGCAGGCAGTGATGAATGGTGCTCCAATCTGGAAATCACCGCCGGCATGCCCCATGCCCGCCAGGGGATCTGGGCGGTTCATGACACCGGCGACTTTGTCATCGGGGTTTGTGCCAATGGCGGCATCGGAACAACCACCTGGCGGGGTGAAGGGCTTGGCTTTATTTACCCCAAAACCCGCGCCTGGTCATCATCAGCGATGATGCATGGCTCATTTATCATCGGTATCGCTGAGCCGGATACAATCTGGGTAGCGGACAACTACTACGGAACACCCTGGCAGGTAACCGCACAGGACTTTGCCATTGTGGAATCACTGTGTCCGGTAATTCCGCCCGAGTTTGGCGACCAGGAGTATGTGTGTATGTTCTCTGACCAGCGCCATCCACTGCCCAGAGGGTTAACCGTAACCCAACGCAGTTTTGTCAGCGCCCGTCCGGTTCATAAGGACTTTATCATCCTTGAATACCGCATTCACAATAACGACACCCTGCCGATAACCGACCTCTGGACCGGTGTCGCATGCGACTTTCGCACCGCACCCTGGAACTCATACGACCAGAATGACTATGCTGGAACCGACTCTTTACGTGCGCTCGCCTATGTTAGAGCATCACCGGAAACACTGGCGCTCGGCGCAAGACCGATATATCCTGACGGAGCGACATTCTGGGCAAACTGCATAAACCATAGCAGTTACATACAGGATGGCTTTACCAAAAGCGAAAAGATGCGTTTCCTTGATGGTCGTCTCCGCTCAACTACTGGAACAACCATCGGCAACTGGCATGCGTTTGTTTCCTCTGGACCATACACAATTCTCCCTGGAGACAGCCAGATTGTCGCATTTGCCATCTGCGGTGGCAGAACCGTAGCACAGATGACCATCAGTTCTGATACCGCATTTGAATGGTACGAACCCCAGGTCGGGGTTGGTGAAAAGGTGGGTGCGATAGCAACACTGCCCAGAATAACTGTTGCACCACGGATATTTACTAACAGCACCGTGGTTAATTACCAGTTACCCCGGATTGAGCCGCTACAGATAAAAGTTGCCGACCCAGCAGGCAGAATCATTGATCGGTTCACCATTCAGGTAAACGATGCCAGCGGTTGTTTTAGATGGGCGCCCCGGCGAGAACAGTACGGTGTGTTCTTTATCTCGGTTGGCGGTCAAACAGAAAAGGTTTTACGGGTACGTTAGTTTATTGATTTAAACAAGTTACGGGCTCCCATTTCAGGAGCCCGCAAGGAGGAAGCTACCGGGATTAGTTCGACGGTATCCAGAAACAGGTCCCGGTTACCCTGTTCCTGAATGGCTAAGGTGGTGCCTGTATCTCACAGACTCACTCCTCAACACCTGATTTTATTATAACAGAAATTGTGCCAGTGAAGCAGATTATACCCTGGTTTTAACTAACCCCGCATCTTAATTAATCTTATGCGGTCGGAACAGTTTTAACAATTACGCCACCCCAGGCGCCTAATGGACAAACTTGATTTCTATCATATTGATATTTAGTAACTTAATGTGTGACATATAATAAAAGGGGCCGGCAATATTTATCCATTCCAGGCAGTCATTTGGAGTACCTGTTTAATGGTACCCTTGCGGGCCGAGGGGGTGAACACAGTCATTCGGTCCGGTGTTGAGGGGTGACTGCACGGGGTGGATTAATATGGATAAATAACACCAGCCCCCTGGTTTAATACAGAGGTGCTGCCGGTTTGGCCACCATTGTTCCAGAAGGTGGCGATGAACTCCCGGTAACTTCCGCCTTGATGTGTCCATTTATCTCCAATCCTATGTACAGCAAATTATATGCCATGAACCGGAAGAAGATTCTATGGTATAACTAACTAATATTCAGTTAGATAACACCGTAACCCCGACGACTGATTACTGGAACAGCATCCTGCTTGTTGAATGTTTTTGGGCTAACTGTCGCGTTATCGTCAGTTACACAATGCGACAACCTGGCGCGTCCTGCGCAGAAAAGCTGCTTATGGACTTATTGGATGTATCACTGTAACTTACAACAGGTTAAGGTGTTAGAGTTAATTGTGTCCGCCGATCGTGAAGGACAGGAGCTTTATTATTACCCCGGTTGATTCAGGATGGAGGGCAAATACGGTCTTACGCTTTATCAGGCGCCGGGCACCAACCTTCTCAAACCATAAAGTTACTGTGCTATCAGGTGTAGTGAACTTCAGTTTATAGCAATCAAAAGTCCCGGCAGGGGTGGTAATTGTATCGGTTCCACAATGGGTTGCCTGAACCGAAACTGACATACCACCAGGGGGTGTTGTTTTAGGAACAACCACCAGGATGTTGAGAGGTTTTTGCTGTAAAAAGTTTACAGCGCGACCCAGCGCCTCCAGCTGGGACACATCAAAGGTCATTGCCCCAATCGGGAATGACCTCTGGCTATCAGGTGCTTGAATGTCAGGACTAAAAGGTGCGGTGGCACCACCTAACCGCTCAAAAGTATTGGTGCTGATTTCTACAATCCCATCATGATAGCGGGCAATTACCACGGTTGTTTGCTTCGGGGTGCGCAAAGTTTGACTGCTGGCAATGGGGTGCATATCCTCGCGGCTTAAATATACCACAGTTGACTCGTACGCTTCCAGGCGGGCAGATGTCTCAGTTTCAACTACTGTAATCCGGAACGCCTGCTCACCTGGGGCGTTGCCGATATCAGACCAGGCAGGAGCGGTTGTCACACGGTTTGTGATGACCGTTTTAATGCGCTCGGGCACAGGGCTGTCTTCCGAGCGATAGACACCATAGGTGTTGACCTCACCGTCAACAATCGGTGGAGGCGAAATTCTTACTATCGGCTGGAGGGTTACCCGGACAACCCGACCACACGAGACAAGACCAATAAAAATCAGGATTATGGAGAACGCCTTTTTGTCCATCATATAATTTCCCCGTTAATAATATTATAAGTTGGTTAACTTGAGTGTCAAAGCGATGGTTATTTTGTTGACACAGTTTTTGAATTGGTAAAAATCTCTTTCAGTGACCGCTGCCATTGCCGACCGTTTACGCACCCGTAAAGGGGTAGCGCTGGTGCTTGGCTTTATCGGTCTGGTAGCGCTGGGGTTGTATCTGCCATCGGTTCGTTATGGATTTGTCGGGATTGACTGGCAGCTGATTGTTAACAATCAGCTGCTCCTCACCACCCCTCCCGCCGGGATTTTTGTTCGGGGGTACTGGGCAGGCGCTGACCCCGTAGCAACCGGCATTCCACCAGACCAGCGGGATGGCTTGACCGCAGCCTACTTTCGCCCGTTAACAACCTTGGGTTTCTGGCTGGATGCCAGGATAAGCGGGGTGAAAGCATGGTACTTCCATCTGGTCAATGTTATCCTGAATGCGGTAGCAGCGGTTCTGGTCGCACTGATTGTGTGGGAACTGTTACATTCTGGAGTCTGGGCAGGTTTTGCCGGACTGCTCTTTGCCACCCATCCGGCGCACGTGGAGTCGGTCGCCTTTATTTCGGGGCGCTCCGACATACTACTGGCGGTGTTTCTGGGATTTGCCGGTTTTGCCCTGCTGCGATCTTTACGCAAAAGAAACTGGCGCTGGTGGCTTATGGTACCACCATGCTTTGCCATGGCGCTTTTGAGCAAAGAAACTGCCGTGGTGTTTCCCTTCCTCGCCCTGTTTACGCCCGCCCTTACCCAGAACCGATTCCCCCGGCGCTACTGGATACTGATCGTTGTTCTCGGAATCATCCTGTCCGGATATCTCTACTGGCGGGCGCTGGTTTTTGGTCAGATTTTCCCTGTCCCAACCGGGAT
>CAKZPX010000296.1 GCA_937139435.1 uncultured bacterium | reverse complement strand
TAGGCATCCCAGCCGGCACCGCTGGTCCATTCGGAGTAGTTCTGGCTGTCATTGGTAGTGAGCAGACGGTTGAACCCGGCGTTGAAATGGAGAAGGGAAATCTCGTTCGGTTCAAAGTTCATGCCAACTCGGGCACGATAAAGCTGGTAGTTATAATCGTTGCTATCCGGAGCGAGATAGTGCTGTGTTTCTATTGTCGCACCCGGGTTGATGCTGAACCTTTTCCAGGGGGTGAAATCCAGGTCTATTTTCAGATTGTTATTGAGATAGGAGTTAGAGAAAAAGGTATCCTGTAATAATGGGAACAGTTTATGATAGTAGCGGATTTCGCCGTCGTAGCCGGTGCGAAGCTGAAGAAGGGGTAAAAGTGGGGTGGCGAAGTTAAGGGTAATGCGGTTGCGGATGGAGTTGGTGGTAAAATATAGGCTATTGTCCAGTTCCAGGCGGTTTTGTTCTCCGGGTGGGATGTCGTGGGTCAGGTGGAAGTTCCAGAAAGTCTGGATTTCGGTAGTGGTTTCACTGGTGTCGCGGGTTATGGTGTCGGTGACGGTGTAGCGCTGGTTGATATGATACGCTCCCACACCGATATTGTTTCTCATGGTGAGAGAAAATAGCAGGGTGAGAAGGGGCATTAGAAATGGTTATTGTGCGTCCGAGGGGGCGGTGTCCACTTGCAACAGTTCCAGTGCCCGGGTGAGCAGTTGTCGTGCCCGATTTGTCTGCTGGAAGGCAGCAGCGAGATTCCCGTTTTTATGGAGTTCTATGGCGCTTTTCTGGTTGTCCTTTGCCTGATTTAGATATTTTTGTGCCTCGGAGTTTGGTGACTGGACTATTACTGGTTCCCATTCCTTGAGCAGTTTTTCTGTTTCCTCAATACTGGAGGTAACCATTTCTGGAGTTATCGTGCGCGTGCTCAACGCCCAGGCACGGAGGAGCAGGTCGCGACTGGCGAGGGTGAATCTTAATGCCATTCCAGGACGGTTTTCCCGAAAGGCATTTCTTGCTCGAACCTGCCATTCGCCGGCGCGGTTAAACATCTCCTCTGCCCGGATATTGTGGCTTGCCCGCAGCGGCTCGTGGATTCGGTTAATAAGCTGGTCGGTGCGGTCAATTTCTGCTGCCACCTGTTCCGGTGTAATGAGCTGTTTGATAAGCCTGAGCGCTGTCCGGACGTGGGCACGGGCGGTTAGGGTAAGGCGGAGCGCAAGGCGGAATCGGCGGGCGCGCAGGTTATCCTTTGACTGATTCTGCTCGGTTTGTGCCATCCGCCACAACTCCTGAACCTGCGGGTCGTTAGAGCGCTTAATTGTTCGTTCGGCATCCACCATCAACTCTGCGGTGCGCCGAATTTCTGCCTCCACCCGCTCCGGTCCTACAACGACCAGTTCCCGGGCTTCTCTTGCTCGGTTTCGGGCGGCAAGTGTTCGGCTGTACGCCCAGCGATACCGCTTGCCGTGATAGCCATTCCAGGCGTTGTTTTGAATCTCAATCGCCTGCTGCAGAAGAAGACTGGCATCCTGGTTATTAGATGGTTCAACAACAGTTCTTACTTCACTGATTACCGCATCAGTTCTTTCCAGTTCTGCGCGCACCCGCTCCGGACTTTGCCCGAGCACCAGGGTGGTTATGGTTATGAGTAAAAAACACATTCTTTTCATCATATCATTTGACCAAGCAACTAATGTGCCATTTATAACAGTTTGATAAATAATGTTTTATCATAATGTCTTCCTGCCGGTGCGTGCATTTTTATCCAGTATGTTCAAAAATGTTCACCATTCTTTTGGGGATTAATGTTAAATTTAGCA
>CAKZPX010000295.1 GCA_937139435.1 uncultured bacterium | reverse complement strand
CACCTGGTGTACATACTGTCCAGGTGCAGCAAGGGGAGCTGAGGAGTTAAAGTTTCGGGCGTTTGATTCAGTGGTGGTTATCGCCTATCATCCTTCCACCAGCGACCCATTTTACACACCCACCGCAGCCAGCCGGATGAGTTACTATGGAGTAACCGGTTATCCGACGATGCGCCTTGACGGTGGACGTTCAATAGTTGGCGGGATGCGTACCGGCACTATGTACCCCACCTATCGGCAATATTTTGATACCCGGAAAACGGTACCGAGTCCACTGGCTATTAGACTGGCAGTAACTTACGATTCAGCCACAAGAAACGGCACTTTGACCATTGTAGTTTATAATACCAGCAGTGCCACGGTGAGTGGGCAACTTCATACGGTTTTGACCGAGAGCCATATTTATTACCCGTGGCAGGGAATGGATAGCCTGCAAGATGTAGAACGGACAATGTTGCCCGGTGCCAGCGGTGAGGCGATAACGGTGCCGGTTGGTGACTCAATTGTGCGGACAAGGAATTTTACCATCAACACCGGCTGGGTAGCGCGTAACTGTGAATTTATCGTCTTTGTTCAGGACAATACGACAAAGTGGATGTATCAGGGCGCAAGGTGTGCAGTCGTACCAAAACCGGCGCTGGAGTTTGTTGGCTATCAGTCGGTATTGCCGGCGCCGGGTGGGACATTTAACCTTACCGTTGGTCTGCGCAATATCGGGAGTGCAGTAGCGAACGGGGTGAGTGCCCGGCTCAGTACCGATGACCCCTATATCACCGTAACCGGTGCGAATACCAGTTTTGCACCGATTCCGGTAGGAGCGGATGTGTATGCCAGCAGTCCTTTTACAATTGCGGTGGCAAGCGGTTGCCCGGACCCGCATCTGGCGACCATGAGGCTGGTAGTTAACGGTGCTGATAATTATATTGATACGGTAACGTTTCCTTTGAATATCACCGGTTCGCCCGGTTTCTCTGATAATCTGGAGCAGGGTGCTGCTGGCTGGACCCACAGCGGCATTCGTGACTACTGGCATCTGACTACATATCGCAGCGTTTCTCCAACCCACAGCTGGTATTGCGGGATTGAAGGGAGTTACCAGTATACCAATGAGAACGATGCCCGGTTGATGACCCCATTTTTTACTTTAGGCGATTCGGCATGGGTGCGATTCCGTCATTACTATGCTACCGAGTATAACTATGATTTCTGTGTAGTAGAGATTAACAACGGTTCGCTGTTCTGGCGCCCGCTGGCGACTTATACCGGCAGTAGCGGTGGCTGGCAGGATGAGGTGCTGGATTTAAGCGCTTTTCGTGGACAGACGGTTCAGCTGCGTTTCCGTTTTATAAGCGATTACAGTGATGTTGATGAGGGCTGGTATATTGATGATTTTGCGGCGGGAATCCCGGTAGCGGTTACTGAGGTCGTTTCAGAAACGGATCGGTTAGATTTTGTCTGCGACCAGAACCCGGTGAGCAGGACTTTAAGTTTGAGGTATGCCTTGCCGGGTGGCGTCAGGGCAAAGGTGGTGGTGTATGATGTAAGTGGTAGGCGAATTTGCGAACTGGCACGCAACCTCAGTGGTAACGGTCAAATTAGGTGGAACCTTAAGGATGCGAGTGGCAGAAGGCTGGTCGCTGGTAGCTATTTTGTCCGGCTGGAGTCGTCTGATGGAGTGAAGACCGTGCCGGTGGTGGTGACACGATAGAATGGGCATTAGGATCTGGGGCAGATTACTGATTCTTTTCAGTAGTCTGCCCCTGCTTTATTCCTGCTCGGATGCACCCGAGGTGCCGCTGGTGCCGACCAATCGAGTGGTGCTTGCCGAGTTATTCACCTGGCAGCGGTGTGTTTATTGCCCTTATGCGGCACATACGCTGGAGAGTCTGGCAAAGGAGTTTGCTGATAGCCTTGTGATTGTTGCCTATCACCGTCGGGTAGCGGGTGATACACTTTCCCCGGAATATGTGGAGGTCAGGCGGGCGTTTTACTATGAGTCGGGCGGTGAGCCGGCAACGGTTTTTGATGGGGGTGAAGCGGTAAGAACACCTGGTCCGGAGTACAATTATGAGATATTTCGTAATTACTTTCTCGGTGCCAAGGCGCTGTTACCACAGGCGCAGCTGACAGTAGATTTGGAGTTGGATTCAACGCTGGGCAGGGTAAAGGTGTCTGCTTTTGGTGTTGACTCCACACCGGCAGAGAGTCTGCGTCTGTTTATTGTTATTACTGAGGATGGGATTCGCGAGCGCCTGCCTGGTGCCACCGATTCAGTGTTTAACCGGGTTATGCGGTTGATGCTGCCTGACGTTAATGGACAGGTGGTGTGGTTAGAAAAAGGAGATACAGTCTCTGTTGAACAGGAGTTTTCCATCCCGGCTGTCTGGAAAAAAGAGCGACTACAAGCGGTGGCGTTCCTCCAGATCATGCGAACCAGACGGGTGTTACAGACCGTATCCACCCGGTCAATTAAAAGGAGGAGATGATGAAGAGTTTTTTGGTTTTGACCGTTATCGCCGGGCTGGCGATATTGCCACCGGGCATAAATAGCAGCTATGCTGACTATGCCTTTGACTTTTACTGTCGTAGCGACACATTCCAGGTGGTAGGCCCCGGGGTGCCGGCATATTTCTACTTTACACTTGTCAATACCGGTACCGAGCCAGATGTGTATGAGTTTGACTGTCGGGTGTTACAGGAGGTGCCGGGCTGGATGGTGATATACTGTCTTCGGGGGCGGTGCGTTGAACCCGGGATTCCGATGTTTGATACCCTTAACCCGGGTGAGGCTGATACTACCATTGATA
>CAKZPX010000294.1 GCA_937139435.1 uncultured bacterium | reverse complement strand
GGGTTTGATAGTCGAGGCGCAGATTGTCCGGTGACCTTCCCCGGGGGAAAACAGGACCGAGGGTTTTTATCTGGACCAGGGAGTCCAGGAGCCGCTGGTAGACGAGAACCGCTTTGATAATGGTATCAAATTCTGACTTGAGGCAGGAGTCAATGCGTTTACCACGTTCTGATAGCAGGGCGATTTGATTCAGCTGAACTCGGGCAGTATTGAGATAAAAGGTATCATTATAAAGGAGGTAGTTACGTTCGGCATTCCGGGCAAAGGAAAAGTTATGCAGGATGGTGTTACCGAAACGGAGGAGTTCCGTATCATCGCTCGCAAGCAGGGTGGCAAGCGAGTTCATCTGGCTGACATAGTAGAGGCTGAGCAGAACGACCGGCATGATGAGCAGGGCAGAGACGAGCATCGCCAGGGCGATGCGGTGGTGCAGTGATACCCGGATGCGGTGGGTATGATTGTTGTTGGTCGTTGCCATAATCGGTGCGGTCAGGGTTATTTCTTTTCAGGTTGTTTTCGCTCTATACCCTGGGCAAGCCTTTCAATATCGTGGTCGCTGCCCACCACCATCAGGATATCATCCTCTTCAATTATGTCGTCAGGTCCGGGCAGGTCGTTAATCTGTTCCTGATAGGTATTCTCTCCTTCTGGTGAAACAATCGGGATGTGCTTTTTGATTGCGATGATGTTTACCCCATAGCGGCGGCGGATGTCCAGCTGTCCGAGTTTTTTGCCGATGGCGTGGCGCGGGGCGCGTAGTTCGGCAAGGCTGTGGTTGCTGGTGAGCGGGATCTGTTCAATCAGGTCCGGTGTGATGAGGCTTTTTGCCAGGTGTTCTGCCATCTGTTCTTCAATCAGGATGGTGCGGTCAGCACCAACGTCCTGCAGTATCTGGGCATAGAGGGAGGAGGCGGCACGGGCGATGACCTGTCCGGCACCAAGCCTTTTCTTGAGAATGGAAGTGACCACGATCGCTGCCTCCATCCTTTCGCCCATCGCAACAATAACCGCATCAACATCCAGAACCCCGGAGCGGGCAAGCGCCTCCTCGTCAGTGGCATCAAGGCAGAGCGCCTGGGCAACATCGTCTTTGATCTCCTCTACCCGTTTCGGGTCGGAGTCAATTGCGATTACCTCCGCACCTCTTCGGGTCAGGGAGCGGGCAACACGGGCACCGAATGTCCCGAGTCCGATTACCGCAAACTGTTTCAAGCCCACCTCCTTTCTTTATTATCCGACCATAATCCGCGCCTGCGGATAGGTGATCGGGGAATGGGGTCTGGGGGTGGCCATTGCCATCACCAGGGTCAGTGGTCCGATGCGTCCGGTGAACATTAACAGGATAATAGTCAATCTGCTGATGGTTTTCAAGGTTGGTGTTATGCCGGTGGAGAGCCCGACTGTGCCAAATGCTGATACCGTTTCAAAAAGGAGTTCGGGGAATGGTGAACTTTCAAATATTAAAAGAAGGGTGAAACCCGCTGTTACCACAATCAGGGCAATGACTGCAATGGTTATCGCCCGATAAACGGTGTCTTTGCCAACTGTGCGCCTGCCCACAACCGGTTCCTCCTGGTTTAAGAGCCGGGCACGTACCGCAAGCATCAGGATAGCGAAGGTTGTGGTTTTGATACCACCGCCGGTGCCACCCGGTGCTGCGCCAATGAACATTAAAAGAATCAGTGTGAGCATCGTTGCCGGGTGCAGGCTGTTAAAGGACACGGTATTGAATCCGGCAGTCCGGGCGGTTACCGACTGGAAAAGACTGGCAAGGAGTTTTGTGCCCAGGGAAAGATTGGTCAATGTCCGGTCATATTCCAGGAAAAAGAACACCACCGCACCGATGCCAATCAGGATTGCGGATGTACCCAGAACAATCCGGGAATGGGTGGACGAATTCCGCAGCGGTTGGCGGAGCCCGACCCGGAATGTGTTACGGTTAAAAAATTCCTGGACCACCGCAAATCCCAGTCCGCCGGTAACAATGAGTCCGATTATGACCAGGTTGACGATGATGTCATTCTGATACCTTATAAATGAGTCGGAGAAAAGGGAGAACCCGGCGTTACAGAATGCAGAGATAGAATGGAAAAGGGCATAATAGAACGCCTGGTTGGCCCGGGGAAATGCCGGGAGCCAGCGCAGGAACAGGATGATAACGCCAGCGCCCTCGGCAAGAAGAGTGAAAAGTAGAATATAGCGCAACGCCCGGGTAATATCAATTTTCCTTGTCGGCTCAACCATTTCCGAGAAAACCCGGCGCGCACCCGGTGCCAGACGAAAACCGAGGAGTATGGCGATGCTGGAAGAGAAAGTCATAATCCCCAGTCCGCCGAGCTGAATCAAAATCAGGATTACCAGTTGCCCAAAGGTGGTAAAATAACTGCCCGTGTCCCGGACAATAAGCCCGGTAACACAGGTTGCGGATGTGGCGGTAAAAAGGGCATCAATTAAGGGCATCGGTTTACCGGTGGTGTTGGCAGCGGGAAATG
>CAKZPX010000293.1 GCA_937139435.1 uncultured bacterium | reverse complement strand
CCGGACCCCGCTCTAAAAGAAGGTTAGCGAACTACCGTCAACTTCTTCGTCACCGAAGCGTTCTCGGTAGTGAGAGTGTAGAAATAAACGCCGGCAGTAAGGTTGACGCTATTCAGGTTGATGGTATAACAACCGGCATCACGATAGCCGTTAACCAGTGTCTTTACCGGTCTTCCTGCAACATCAAACAGTGTAAGGTTAACCTTACCGGCTTTTGGTAATGCATAAGAAATCAGTGTCCGTCCCGAGAAGGGATTTGGATTGGCGGTCAACTCCAGTTTCTTTGGCACCGTCTTCGGAACTTCAGCAACACCGATACCGAGCGATTCTGCCGGAACCCACTGGACAACAAACGGGTTGTTTGTTGATGCGCCCTGCCCCTGAACGATGAAACCAGCCTGCCTGTCAATCTCGTAAATCACCGGAACGAGAATCTGTCCCCCTGTTTCTACCATTTTGTCAGGCAAACAGGGGAAACGACATGAGGCGGTCCCGGCTTCGGTTATTTTCACCGCCGGATTCCAGGTAAGTCCACCGTCCTCGGAAAAGGTAACAAACACATCCGCCCGTAGTAGATTCGTCACCGGCTCAACATTAGAAGAGTCAAACTGCTCCCATGCTACGTAGAGTCTCCCCTGCCGGTCCTGTCCAATGCTCGGACGGCAGGCATAGGTAGCGTTGTAGCCAACCGACGCCATCAGATTCTCAGGCTCGCAACCTGCCCGATGAACCTTACTCCACTGAGGAGTGTTGTCCGGACACCAGTGCCAGATCTCCGCCGGAATGATATAAAGAGTATCCCGGACACTCGGTATTATCCCAGCAACAATATGCAGCCGGTCCTGGTCATCATACCACGGGAAAAGTGAGGTAATGTGGAAAGAAACAATAGTATCACCACTGTAAGCAGGCGGTGGTTCAAGTTCCACCGGATCAGCCCAGGTTGTTCCGCCATCGCTGGAGACACGGTAGTATGCTGGATCATAAGAAGAACCCTCGGAATAAACCCATGCCACACAAACCTTCTGGCTTACCTTCGAGGCAGCGATATTCTGGGTCGGGAACATCGGGTCCGGTTGAGCACCAACAATTCTCACCGGTGCTTCCCAGTTGGGCCATTCTGGAACACGGGCGTAATAAAGCTCATCTCTGGTAGCATCGTCATTCAGCGCACAGTGAACGACCTGATTGGCATCAATGGCAATCGGCGGCCACAGATAGCCTTCGCAATTGGGATAACCATAGCAGTACTCAAATATCCCTGTACCAGGCGCCACATCTCTACCAAGTACGGGTTGTATTCCCTGTCCGGGAGGAATTACGTGCGCGGTAAACATCGCCACACCAGTAACCGGGTCGGCATCTAAGTGACCAAACCCGGCGCGCAGGGTATAAACGCTAACCCCGGATGCCATAAAATCCGGTTCAATCCAGCTCCACTGACCGGTACTGTAATCATAGAAGTTGTAGCGCTGATTTCTATCCGGCCAGGGATCCCCGGGATCAGAAGAAAACATCCAGCCCGCATGCAGTCCATAATCAGGAGAGTTCACCAGCATCCGTAATACCGGTCCATTGAACTGCCAGTCGTATGTTGTACCCCCGATTGTATCCACCCTTCCTACCGTATTCACCCTTGCCTTTGGTGCTGTCGCCTCTTGTGCTGCCACTCTGGCCTGTGGTGCGCTGGTGATGTTTGCCGGTTCCTCAGGCAATGCCGTAACCGGCTGGAGGTTACCGGCAAAGAGAACCACCGGCACCAGGGCTATTAGGCATAACATACTCCGCATATATATCCTCCTTTTTGGGTTTTGGGCTATTAAAGCCACCTTCCTCCAAACACCCCTACTGAAGGGTAAAGCGGTACGGTATTGAAACCCACACCCGTACCGCCTTATCCCTCTGTTTAGCCGGAGTGAATTTTGCCTTGTATGCTGCTTCAACTGCTGCCGCATCAAGCGATTGATTACCAGAACTCTTAATTACCTTAACATCAATCACCGAACCATCAACATCCACCAGCGCCTCCACCACACACTGCCCTTCAATCCCGGCATTACGTGCCAGTTCAGGATACACCGGTTTCGGGATGCTGATGGGATTGGGCTTAATCTCAACCTTCCAGAAGGCTACAACCGGGATATCAGTCTCAACCGGTTTTTTGATTACCTCGGTAAAGGTGGTCGCCTCAACTGTGGTCGCCTCAACCTCAGCCTCAGTTGCTGCCGCTACCGGAACAGACGGTTTAACCTCCTTTGGTGGTTCAGCAATCTTCTCTAACTCAGGTGGTAATGCCTCCATTACCATCTCCACGGAACGGCGTAACTGATACGGTTTAACAACGAACTCCCGGGGCAGAAGTAAAAAAGCGCCAATCGCAATCAAAAGCGCGGCGATTATCGCAACTCTTA
>CAKZPX010000292.1 GCA_937139435.1 uncultured bacterium | reverse complement strand
GAACCCCACAACGTTAATCACGAGGACAACCAGTGCGGTCAGGGCTTCATACCACATCGCAATGCCAATAAACTTCCAGCCACCAGTCCAGTGCAATAAAGGCATACCACCGAAAGTAAGGAAGAGCAATCCATATACCGATAACCCGAGTAGCGCCGCGGTAACAAGATTGGCAATCAGGTCGGAGAAACGCAACCAGATTTTGCTTAAAAGCGGTGTAAGAAATGCCCCAGCCAGCGGCAGTGCAACAAAAAGTGGCAGTAACCTACCTTCCATCGCTCTACCCCTTCAACCTTCTGATTTCCGATATATCAAAAGTCTTGTATCGCTCATAAAGCCGGAACGCCAGCGAAAGCATTAAGGCGGTGGTGGAGAGTCCGATAACGATCGCCGTCAACACCAGCGCCTGAGGAACAGGGTCAACAAAATTGCGCGCCACCCCCATCCGTACCTGTTCGGTTTGGTTGATAATCGGCGGTAAAGCGCCCTTTTTAAAACCGACCAGGGCGAAAAACAGGTTCACCGCATACTCAATCAGAGAGAAACCAATGACAATCTTAATTAAATTACGCTTGGAGATAACCACATAGAGTCCAATCAGAAACAATAAGACACAGGCGATATAGAAAATCATAGCTACTCCTTCATCACAAACCTTGACGCCCCCAGCGCCAGGAAGATAGCAAACAGCCCGGCACCGACCTTAATACCGATCGCAATGTTCGCCAGAGGAATGATACCACCACTTACCAGTTCTAACGGTCTGCCCAGGAAGAACACCCCGGCATTGCGGAAGAAAAACTCGCCGACAAAATAACCCGCCAGTGCCAGAATCAAAAACCACAGTCCGCCAAAACTCTCCAGTACCGAGGAGAGGACATAACGTCTTTTCTCCACCTGTTCCACTGACCCAAATGCCAGCGAAACCGCCATCAATGCCGCCGCGATTAAAACACCGCCGGCAAATCCGCCTCCGGGCGTCAGGTGACCGTGAAGGGTTATATAACCGCCGTAAAGGAGCAGTAACCCGGACATTAATCCGGTAATCACACGGACAATCAACGACATTCCCGGCATATTAAACCCCTCCCGATTTCTTCTTGCTCACCATCCGCATTACCGTCAGGACACCAACCACCGCGGTAAAAAGAACGGTTGCCTCACCCAGGGTGTCATAACCACGGAAATCAAGAATAATCGCCGCAACAACATTCGCCGCACCGGTGCGCTCCAGCCCAAACTGAACATATTCCTGCGCTACCCGCATCAATGGCTCGCCAAACTGCGGCAACTCACGCAGGACACCGATAATAAGCGAGAGGAACAGCCCGCCAAACGCCAGAAATGCCGCAATAAACATCGACGTCTCCATCTTTAAACCACCGGTCACGGTAGTGTCAATCTCGGTTGTGCGCAGAATCACCGCGGTGAAAAAGACCACGGTTAAAATCTCTACCACAATCTGAACAATTGCTAAGTCCGGCGCCTGCACGAGAATAAAAATTATCGCCACACTGAACCCGACCATACCCAGCGCCACCGCTGCTGCGAGGAGGTTTTTGGTTTCACTGGCAACCAGCGCCGCTGCCAGCATCACACCTAAAAGCAGATAAAGTTCCACCATCTTCTACCTCAAGAATAATAAGAGATAAAATAACACCGCACCTAAAAACACCCAGGACAGATAAAGCGGCAGGTTACCGGTATGAATCCGAGAAAGACCCAGACCGAAGTAGTAGATAAGTTTGCCAATAAAATCAGCCAGCGCTTCCAGTACCCGGTCAATGCCATCACGAAAACCGGCACCGATCACCTTGAAAATCCCGACCAGCCAGTTGTATATGTCAAACGCCCCCCGTTCACCGAAAACCAGGAGTTCGCCAATAATCGGAATATGCTTCACCGATGAATAGAACGCGCTACCCGGGAAGCGACTTTCTTCCAGATCGGCAATCCGTTCGCCACCAACAAAGGTATTACCTGATACCGGCCTGGTAACCGTACCCAGAAGATAAAGAATCGCACCCAGACCCAGCGCCGCAATTAACAATAGCGTTGTCGGCACCGGGCTCCAGACACCCACCAGGGGAACCTCATAAAAGCCCAGCCCCGGTAAAATCAATCCTGCAAGAGGTAACTGGTAGGCAAATACCCCGAACACCATGCAGGCAAGCGCAAGGATGAACGGCGGGAGCCACATCGTCAGACTGACCTCCCGCACCCGCTCCAGTGTCGCCGGACGCTGACCGAAAAACAGCGCATGGAGCATCTTCAAAAATGAGGCGAGCGTAAGAACACTGCCCAGCATCGCCGCCACAAGGAATATCAGGAACAGCCGATTACCTTCCCGACTCACCTCCAGTACACCCTGGTACACCATCCATTTGGAGAAAAATCCATTGAGCGGTGGAACTCCGGCAATTGCCATCGCGCAGATAAAGAAGGAGATAAATGTCAGCGGCATCTGTCTTGCCACCCCGCCCAGTTTCTCCAGTTCATCGGTCTTTGCCCAGTGTTCAACCGAACCGGCGGACAGAAATAGCCCGGTCTTATAAATCGCGTGATTCAGCATGTGGAACAACCCTCCGGCAATTCCAACCGGAATACCGGTGCCAATTCCCAGAACCATATAACCAACCTGGGAAACCGCATGAAAAGCCAAGAGTTTCATCATCCGTTTCTGCACCAGTGCCATCATCACTGCAAAAAGCACCGTACCCGCACCTATTGCCATTAATATATTCCTTAACACCATATTGCTGGAAATGTCAAACATGTTTACCGAAAGCCGGACTAACAGATAAATGCCCAGTAGCTTATCCAGTGATGCTGGAATAAGTGCCATTACCGTAGCGGGCGCTGTTTCCGCCGCTGCGGGAATCCAGGAGTGCAGCGGTATTGCTCCCGCTTTTGCCAGTGCCGCAGCACTTACCAGTAAGAACCCAGCGATCATCACCGGGTCATACAGAGGCATCGGCACCTTCGGCGCCAGATCAATCCAGCCCCCAGGAACATACACTCGCACCAACAGGAGAACAATCCCCAGAAGCATAGCAAAATCAGAAACACCGACGATAAATAGCGCCTTGCGTGCAGTTAGATGAGTGGCACCCCTGCCAATCAGCAAAATACCATAAAGAAGCAATAGTAGCCCACCCCAGAAGAAGAACAGCGTTACAATATTACCAGAGAGAACAACCCCGCTGGCAAAGGCAAGAATTAATAACGAGTAAAGATAATAACCCCGTCCCCCTTCGCGTCCGCGCATATAGCGGAAGGAGTAGAAAACAATCAGCAGAGCAAATATGCTGATAAAGAGCAAAATAAATCCCGAGAGCTGATCCAGTCGAAAGTTTATCGGAACTCCGCCCACCCGTAAAATTTCCAGAGTCTGCGCCACCGGTGAGCGGGACTGGATAAAAAGACGCAGGGCATAGTAAAAAGAAGCAACCGCCCCAATAAAACTGAACTCATTCCGTAACCTTCCGATAAGATACCCCAGTAAACCAGCAACCACCGGCAATGTAACTATCAGGATGAATGGATGGACAATCATTACATTCCTCCCAAGAAAGATGACAGTGATAACAACCTGATCATAGCATCACCCTGGAGGAAGCGCACCGGAACAAACCACATCAGACCAAGAACCACGGTGAGGAGCGCCATTACCACTACCAGTCCGGTGCCAAAATTTATGGAATGACCCGCGGCGGTAGAAGTACCCTCAATCCCCGTTTCATCTTTACCTGTTCCCAAAAATATCCGCGCATAAAGTCTGCTGATATAAAGCATTGTGAACAATGCTGCCACAATTGCTCCAACCCCTAAAAGGAAATTCTTCTGTACCGCACCAATAACAACTCCTACTTTGGCGAAAAAGCCTAACGTCGGAGGAATGCCCATGATGGAAAGTGCCAGCACCGCCGTAGCAGCAGCCAGTGCCGGCGAGATACGGGCAAAACCTCCTAAATTATTAAATTCTCCTGTGCCACTTACATCCTCAACCACACCGGTAGCAAAGAATAATCCCGCCTTAGCAATGGCATGCGCAGTAATATATAACAGCCCACCGATAAGCCCGTAATAACCTGCCACCCCAAACCCGAGAAGGACAAACCCCAATTGGCTGACCGTAGAATAGGCAAGGGTCTCGCGAATAGTCCGGGCATTTAACGCCACCCCACCAGCAATCAGACTGGAGACAACCGCCAGTATCGCGCTGATAATATAAAATGCCTCACCAGCCCGGACTGTCAAAACAAACAGTTTCAAAAACAGGATGAACCCAAGATTTTCCGCCACCCCGGAAAGCAGCGCACAGACTGAAATCGGCGCCTGACGATAAGCCCGGGGTAGCCAGATATACAACGGCAGAGTTGCCGATTTTGCCAGAATTCCCACAAGAATCAACAGCGCTGGCAAAAGGGTAATTTCCCGTCCCGAAAGCATGTCCAGGTCCCAGCTTCCGGTTTCAAATTGCAATAATACCAGCCCTACCAACATGACGGTTGCGGCAGCAAAATTGATATAAAATGCCCATGTCCCAGCATTAACACTTTCTCCCTGTCGGAAGTACACAATTAACCGCCAGACCGCAACGGTCGCCAGCTCCCAGAAGACAAACAGCAAAAGTAAATCATGGGCAAAAACCACTCCGATTGCCGAAAGCAAAAGCACAAGTGAAAAAACATAAAACTCTACCAGCTGTCCGGCACGTCCGCGCAACCGAGCAATTGAGTAAAGAATTGCCATCAACCCCACGACCCCAAACACCAGCGCACTCAGGGTCTCAATTCGTCCACCAGCAAATTTAAACCAGCTGGCAGTTAATACCGAGGAATTGGTTAAACTCATTCGAGCCGCCCCTCCTGGTAATGAGACTTACCCAGCCCTTCTCTCAACTTCTCGGTCTTTTCCCAGGATAGCCGGAGCAGTTCCTGACCGGAATATTTCATCTTGCCATCCTCAAACGCCGCCATCCGCTCGGTGCAACAATAGCACGGGTCAACCGCTGCCAGCGTCAAAGCAGCATCGGCGATTGAACCACCTCGAACCGCCACCACGTTTGATGCAATGTTCATGTAACTCGGCGCCCTGATTTTATGCCTGATGGGTCGGTTAGAACCATCAGAACGGATGTAATGAAAAACCTCGCCTCGCGGTGCCTCGGTTCTGCCCACGCCCTCACCCGGTGGAATCTCGTCAATCCGCACATCAATCGGTCCATCAGGAAGATTGTCCAGACAACCCCGGATGATCCGCACCGATTCAAAAATCTCTAATAGCCTTACCTTTGCCTTGGCAAAAACATCGCCTTCTGGTAAAACGATTACATTCCAAGGGACCTGATCGTAAGCCGCATGCGGGTCATCGCGCCGGACATCAATATCAACACCGGAACCGCGCGCGGTTGGTCCAAGAACTGACCAGGCGATCGCCTGTTCCCTGGTTAAAATCCCGACACCCTCCAGCCTTGCCCTTATCACCGGGTCATCCAGAACCGCCTTCGTCAACATCATCGTCTTTTTCTCCACCAGATCCAGAGCCGCATGGATCTGAGGAATATACTCCGGTTTTATATCCCAGCGCACCCCACCAGGCTTATTTACGGTATAATGGTTCCGGTTACCAGTGATCATCTCAAAAACCTCCAGAATGTGCTCCCGATAACGCCAAGCCCACATCCAGACAGTATTGTAGCCGATGAAATGTCCGGCAAGCCCTACCCATAAAAGATGGGAGTGAATCCTCTCCAGTTCGTGAATGATACTGCGGATAAAGTTTGCCCGGGGGGGTGACTTAATACCGGCACAGTCTTCTATAGCCAACACCGCTGCCAGAGGATGGGAATTGGAACAGATACCGCAGATACGCTCAACTAGGAATGGTACCTGGTCATAGGTTAGCTCCGGAGAGATAAACTCGTGTCCGCGATGGTTATAACCGATATGAATTTCCAGATCTACTACCTTTTCGCCTTCAACAATTAACTTAAAAAACTCTGGCTCTTCCTGAAGTGGGTGATAGGGACCAATCGGAACTATTCGTCGGCTTTTTGTTTCATCGCTCATGAGCTTCGTTCCTCCGTTCATAATCCCGTCGCAGGGGATAGCGGTCCGGTTCCCAATCATGATCCGGGGTCAGCAATGGCGCCAGATTGGGATGCCCGATAAAATTAATTCCTAATAGTTCGTTCATCTCCCGCTCAATCCATTGCGCTGCTGGGAACCAGGCACCCTGAGATTCAATCTGCGGGTTGTCTTTTGGTAAAAATACCTTCAATGTAAACAGAATACCAGTTTTATCTTCTGAGAAATGATAAAGAATTTCAAAACCTTCACGGGTATCAATGCCGGTACAGATAGAAAGGCGCATACCTCGTTCCTGGTGCAAAAATTTAGCTGCAGCGGTAATCTTTCCCCTTGGAATGGTAAGATACAACCGTCTCGGGTTCTTCACAAAAACCTGCGTCTCAGGAAAACGCTGGCGGAAAAGTTCCAGTGATTCGCTCATAGTTTACTCAACGCCTTTACTATACCGAGAATCATCGCCTCGGGTTTTGGTGGACAACCAGGGATATAAGCATGCACCGGAATATATTTATCATAAGGACCGACCGCATTGTAAGAGTTTCGGAAGATGTGATTATTACACGCACAGGTACCGATGGCGATTACCAGACAGGGTTTTGGGGTCTGTTCATACACCTCCAGCACCCGGGGTAGTGATTTACGGTTAATCACTCCGGTAACCAGAAGCGCATCCGCATGGCGTGGCGAACCCACTAAAACCGCTCCGAACCTCTCCACATCATAGCGGGGGGTTAAAAGTTCCAGAATCTCTATATCGCAGTTGTTACAGGAAGCCGCCGCCAAGTGGTAAACCCAGGGCGACTTCTTTAATCCCCAGATTCTTAAGTCTTTCATAAGCCAATAAATGCCAGAACTACTGCAATAATCCCCAACGGACCCAAAATGAACCAGAAGAAGGTTAAAGCCTGATCAACCCTCAATCTTGGATTGGTGTTCTTCATCAGAACCACAAGCACCACTATCGCCAGAAACTTCAGAATCGCCCACCAGTCGCCGATGCCTCCCCAGAGCAGCGTAATCATAAAAATGGGTAATAAGACAAACATCATCGCCCGGGTAATTTTGAACCCAGCCAGGGGCGCTCCAGAATACTCCACTAACACCCCGGACATTATCTCCTGTTCTGCCTCCGGGATATCAAAAGGCACATAGCCCAGCTTTGCCTGAATCACAAATAGAATAATTATCCCGGCAATAATCCCGGAAATTGAGTAAAGAAATGGACCGTACTGTTGTTGATAGGCAATGAGACCGCCAATCCTCAGCGCACTGGCAACATCCCATTTCTGCACCACTTTAACAATCGGAACAAGGATCGCCAGGACAAATGGCAATTCGTATCCAATGTATAGCGTCATCTCCCGCGAAGCACCCACCGCTGCCACAGGATTACGGGATGCGGATGCACCAACGATAAATGCAATCGGCACCAGGGCGAATAAATAAAGCAGAACTATTATATCACCAAGGAAAGACGTCCGCTGGTTGATAACCAAACCAAAGTGACTGAAAAATAACATCAGGGCGACAACACTCATACTGGCCATTGCAACCAGCGGAGCGAAAAGAAACACCGTCCTTGCCGCACCACCGGGAACAACGGTCTGCTTAAGTAACAATTTCAAAATATCCGCAAATGGCTGGTAAAATGGTGGTCCTTTACGCCACTGCACCCTTGCGGAGACAAATCGGTCAACCCAGGTCAGGATTAAACCGGCAATGGGCACAATTATCACTGTGCCAATAAAGGCAATCACCAGTCGCCAGCCTGACATCCAGAAACTCATACCCTTCTCCAGAACGGTAATCGGGCACTCACCCGTTTGCCAACCAGTAACTCCTTCGCCTCTTCTTCATCCAAAAACTGCAGCGCTCCGGTCGGACAGGTTGCTGCACAGCGTGGTCCATCCTCTCGATCCTGGCACAGACTGCACTTCTGTGCCATCCGTCGCAGCAAATCTTTATCCAGCACTCCGAATGGGCAGGCAATAATACAGGACCTGCAACCAACACAATGGACACTGGACTTGTAAACGATGCCAGTCTCTTCATCCCTTTTTATAACCTCAAAAGGACAGGCGGCAGCACACAACGGTTCGGTGCAATGCCGGCAGGGCAATGGTACAAGCACCGTCTCGCTTATCGGGGCATAACGAATCCGTGCCTCGCCCCGGAATCGGCTTCTGCAGGCAGACTCACACGCCCGGCAGCCGATACAGTAATCCAGCCGCACAAACAACCGCTTTTTTGATTTCATCTTTATGCCTGCACCTGCCATACCTCTACCTCGGTTGGAGGAATTTTAGCGTCACCGAAATCAGGGTCAAATTCTACTGGAAACAGACGCCGATTCTTGTGCACATTAACCCCGATGCTCAGTACCCCTTTGGGCACCACCGGCACTACCCGAACCCTGAACTCTCCAGTGCCGGTCTTACTTTTCACAGCAAGCAAATCATCGTCGTCAATCTGCAACTCTCGGGCATCCATCGTATTAACCAAAATCTCGTCTTCCGGGTCAAAGAACCCGGCGACACCTATCGCCTCTTTTCTCCCCACCAGAACCATGCGATTGGCTTTTTCTCCTGAGCCACCTTCATTTAACTGCCTTTCCATCGCCATGCCAATCCCCTTAATGACATCCGCTAAACCCATTACCTTTACCTTGCTCGCACCAGCACCTGCGCCTTCCTTTGTAATACCCAGATGCGCGAATATTTCCTTCAAAGACTTACTGCCGCTCACTGGCTTTGCCAGTGGCTGACAACCCATCCTGCCCCACAGACTTTCGGTCCATCCTTCCTTTTCCAGTTCACTCGGTACCGGTAAAACCAGACCCGGAATCGGTTCTGGGGGGCGAAAGATACTGGTGGCAATCCTAAACTCTACACTGTTTAACTCCGGCATAAGTTCCGGATAACTGTAG
>CAKZPX010000291.1 GCA_937139435.1 uncultured bacterium | reverse complement strand
TGGTTAATCTCACCCGAATTCGCCCTTCCGCCAAAAGCGCGGTTAACTTTTTACCGCTGGTACTCTGTTCCCATCTATGGCGTAGACGGATTGTATGTCATCTTAATCACTGGCGAAAACGAGGATACCATTGACTTCATTGGCACGGGCGGTGCCCTGGGTCAGGGCACACTCGGGATCACCGCCAACTGGGGAAAAGAGGTGTATGACCTGTCCGCTTATCCTGCTGGAGAATCGGTCCGGTTAAAATTTGTCTTTGTTTCCGACGGCGACGGCAAAACCGGTGAGGGGTTTTATATTGATGACATTCTGGTTACATCCAGCGACTCTCTCTTCCTTCCTCCAGCAGAAACCACGAGCGTCATTGGCGTCTTCCCAAACCCCCTTACCAACAAAACCACAATCTTTTACTCAATTGCCCGTCCAACTATAGCCGAAATTGCCCTCTATGACATCACCGGCAGAAGGATAAAAACATTAACAGCGGGCGAAAAGACGCCCGGTTATTACATGGTTCCCTGGAATGGAAATAACGAAAAAAACAGACCCGTGCCCCCTGGTGTCTACTTTCTCCAGATAAAAGAGGCTGTTCTTCAGCCTGCTGATGTTTCTGTCAGGGTAAAAAATAAAATAAAACTGGTAAAACTAAAATGATAAAAAATAGTTATGTGTATGGACCTGTCCCATCCCGAAGACTGGGGCTCTCTCTGGGGATAAATATCATCCCTCCGAAAACCTGCACATTAAACTGTATCTACTGTCAGTGCGGTAGAACTACAAAAATGACACTAACCCGGCAATCGTTCTTCCCCATTCATGAGATCTTGAACAAGGTGCGTGATGCGGTAAAGGGAAGGAAGATTGACTTTCTTACCTTCTCCGGCGAAGGTGAACCCACCCTTAATAAGGATATCGGAAAGTTGATCCGCCGGCTTAAAACAGAATTCAACCTCCCGGTGGCGGTTATCACCAATTCCACCCTGCTGTCCGACCCGAAGGTCCGTCAGGACCTTTATCCGGCAGACCTGGTTGTACCATCACTGGATGCTGCTGACCAGTCCACCTTCCGTCGCGTCAATCGCTGTCATGCGCGCCTCCGGGTAGAAAACATCATCACCGGGTTAAAGACCTTCCGCCGCTATTACAGGGGAAAAATCTGGCTGGAGCTAATGCTCGTGAAAGGAATTAACGACACTCCAAAACACTTAATAAAACTCCGTCGCCTCGCCTACGAGATCAAACCCGACCGGGTTCATCTCAATACCGTTGTCCGACCGCCAGCAGAAAAATTTGCCCGTCCGTTATCCGAGGATGACCTGACCCAGATACTTGCCCTTTTCGGTCCAGAGACAGAGATTGCTTCTCCGACCAGACAAAAACACCGCCAACCCCTGCACCAGGGAGACGAGGAAATGATTATGGCGATTGTTCAAAACCGTCCGGTTACCGAAGAAGACCTGCTTGCCGGCACAGGCATAGCACCCGAAAAGTTAAAAGCCATTCTCCAGAACCTTGTGAAGCGTAATAAGATCAAAAAAGTTAATTTCTTAAACAAGAGTTTCTACGAACCCTGTCAGGGAAAATAAAGGGAATTAAAAGTCCACATTAATTTCAGTTATTAAAGCCGGCGACCTTCCTTCTTCCCGCTGTTCTAATCCCACGAAGAAAATAAATCAGCCCGCAAGAACCCGGGCTGATTTATAATATAACCTCCCCTACTTTTTAACTACACCTGCGGTGGTGCAGGCGCAGGGGGCGGCAGTGGTCGAGCCCAGCCATCCATTTGCTTCCTCCTTATTGTTTGCTTACAGACACTTCATTATATTGCAATAAAAATGCCAGAATTAACCAAATGGATAAGTAACGAAAAATGAAACAGTTAAATACATCATCATTACAATAAAAAGCAATTAAATAAATGTGTTTGTCGCACCGGGTGGTGACATTTTTTTTAACTACCTGACAAATTGACACTTATAAATTTGCCGTAAGGCTGATTTTAAGAGGGGTTGTTGCGGTCTATATGGTAACGTTTGATTAACCGTTGTAGCTGGCGCCGGTGGGTGGCAAGTATTTCCGCTGCCCTGGTTATATTACCACCAGACTCCTTAAGCGCGTTAACCACCTCGTTTTTATCTATCACCCGCTTCCTGGCACCAGATGCATCAGACGTCTGGGTTAAAATCTCGGTAAATGGTGACCCTACATCCTGCAGGGTTATCCTCCTGTTCTGGGTCATAATTACCGCCCGCTCAATGGTATTCTGTAATTCCCGCACATTCCCTGGCCAGTGGTACTGGGTAAAAGCACGGAGGACTTCATCCTCAAAACCGAGTATCGGTTTATTCAACTGGGCACAGTAACTCTGGAGAAAATAGTTACTCAAATTGGGTATGTCACTTGCCCGCTCCCGCAACGGTGGCACTTCTATTGTAACAACATTCATTCGGTAATAGAGGTCTTCTCTAAATCTGCCTGTTTTAACCTCATCAGCAAGGTTTCTGTTGGTAGCACAGATCAGCCGGACATCAACCATCCTGGGTTCGGTATCACCCACCCGGCGGATAACCTTCTCTTCCAGGACCTGTAGTAATTTCGCCTGGATGGTTAAAGTGGTATTGGTGATTTCATCCAGGAAAATTGTACCACCGTGGGCGGTTTCAAAAATCCCCATCTTATCTTTAATCGCACCGGTGAAACTTCCTTTTACATGACCGAAAAGTTCGGATTCAAACAATGTCTCGGGCAGGGTCCCGCAGTTAACCGCAACAAATTTATTGTCCTTGCGCCCGCTGCGCTGGTGGATGAGCCGGGCGATAACACCCTTGCCGGTACCGGTCTCACCGGTTAAAAGCACGGTGCAATCGGTCGGTGCGATTCGGTCAATAACATCATAAACCGTCCGCATCCGCTTTGATCTGCCCAGAAACAAACCGGTTGCCGCATCAACCATGATATCCTCCCGCAATCCGGCGAGTTCCTCTTGAAACTGAAGGAATGCTGTAGAACGGTCAATCGTGGCGGCTAAAAGATTGGCGACCGCAATGAGCAGATTTCTATCTTCCTCCACAAAAAGATGAGAGGTGATGCGCGAATCAAGGTAAATAGTCCCGATCACCCGTTTGTCAACAATCAAGGGCACACAAAGTAACGAACGGATTTTATTCAATATCACGCTGTCAAAACTGTTCAACCGGGGGTCAACGATAGCGTCGGCGCTGATGAACGGCTCACCCCGACGTTTGACCTTGCGTAACACTGAATGGGAAACAGTTTCGGCATCAGTCAGGGTGCGGTGGTCAATATCTCGGGCTGCCACCGGTACCAGACGATTTCTCTGCCACAGGAATATCACCCCCCGCTCTGCCCGGGTAACGGTGAGCACCAGGTCCAGAACCCGCTCCAGAAAGTCATCCCGGTCCAATCCCAGATTAATCAACTCGCTCAACTGGTAAAACACCCGCAGGTATTCACTCCGCTCCTGTCCTTTAAGTTCCATCATACCGAATATCTGTTCCACACCGTTCAGGAGCTCATCTGTTTTGTGCTGTTCAATCTTTGCCCCCAGACCATCAAAGATATCATTTGCCTCTTTCAGGTTCTTCTTTATCTCATTAAACTCCTCACGCGTTATCTGCCTCCCTGGAGCTGGAATCCGCAAACCTGAGGGACCAGCCTCAGAGAAAACAGCCATACCTGAAGCAAGAAGTGAGAGCGCCAGTTCATACTTCACCCCCAACCCTCTGAGCAAATCAATACTTCGTCTTATATCAGCCATCCCCTTTTCAACACGGTTAAGCCCACACTTCGCCCTGCCGGCAAGCCGGAGCGCAACCGCATACTCAAGGGAAGACGGATAATCTTTAAGCAGGGTTAATGCCCGGTTTGCGTCATACTCTGCCCGAAAGTAATCACCGGTCAATAGACGCAACTCACCGGCAAGGGTGTAAAGTTTGGTCAGTTTCCGCCAGTCTTTATCCCTGTGCACCGTCTGAAATCCGCTAACCAGAAACTCCAGCGCCCGCTGAAACCGTTCTCCTTTAATAGCGATCATTGCCTGGTTGGTAACCAAATTATAGAGAACATCCGGGTCTTTACTCTCCCGGGCGAGTTCCTGAACCTGATTTATATAATACTCTGCGCTGCTCAGGTCGCCCTGATTTGCCTTTAACAAAGCGAGATTGACAAAAAGGGAACTACGGGTAGAGACCGGGATGTTATCCCCTGCCTGTTTTTCTATTGTCAGTGCCCGTTCATAAAAACTCTGCGCCTCATGCCAGTTTCCCTTGTTCTCCGCAACCATACCCAGCCAGACAGACAAGTCTAACTGATGGTTAAGATTGCCAATGCGCTCCGCAACCGTCAACCCTTCTGAGAACAACTCCTGCGCCCGGTCCCACTCGCCCTCATCAAAACTTATTATCCCCAACCCGTGCAGGGAAAATAACAAGTAATATACGCTTCCAGAACGCCGTTGCCGGTTAAAGGCACGGTGATAAAAATCCTTTGCCTTCTGTTTCTCGGAACGACGCAGATAAAGGGTGGCGATGAATTGACTGACCGTCGCTCCCATAATATTCTCATTTGTCCGCTCATAAACCTCCAGACTTCTTTCTGCAAGTTGCAGGGCAAGGACAAAATCATATCTTGACCACGCCAGCACAGCGAAATAATAAAGAATCAAGCCCACCAGCTGGTTGGCACCGACAATATCGGAGTTCCTTAACTTCTCCGCCATCTGCAGGGCACTGGTTAACACCTCCTCTGCTTTAACGAAATCACCGAGCGCACAATAGGTCCAGCCCAGGTCCACCAGCAGGCGCACCCGGTCTGGAGTAATCGCATCCGGTTGCAGTCGTAACGCCTGATTTAAAAGGCTACTTGCCTCGCCCGCCATCCCCTGTTTCTGGTAAATAAGCCCCAGCCGACGCAGAAAACGGGCAAGAAGTTTCTTGTCCTGAGAAAGAAGTTCTGATTCCGGGGTCCGGGGCAGGGTATCAGCAACCACCATCCCCATACCCTGGCGATAGATATCAATCGCCTCGTTAAACCTGCCGGTTAACTCCAGCAACTCCCCGGTCTGCTCCATAAGTTCAATCCGCTCGCGCAGTGAAACCAGTCCCGCGGACAACGCCAGCGCATTCTCATAAAACGCCAGCGCCTGTTCAAAAAGCAACCACGCCCTTGCCTTTTTTCCGGCACGCAGGGAATACTCATAAGCCCGGTCTTTCACCCCTGCCTGTGTCCAGTGGTGGGCAAGGTCAAATATCAACTCATCAATATGCTCCGGGTAAAGCAACTCTAAGGTCAGCGCCACCTTGCGGTGAAACTCCCGACGCTGTTCCAGACTCAAACGCTCAGTTACCTCTACCTCCAGCATCTTACTGGAAACGATCCAACCTACCGATGAGCACTCTTTCCCGGGTAATGGCAATACCCGGGAAGGACGCAAAAAACCAAGTGTTTTAAGCCGCTGAACCGCATTAAACAGAACCCTCTCCTCAAGATTCAACCCGGCACGCAGAAACTCCAGGGTAAACGTTCCACCTGCTGCCGCCCCCATCTCCAGAACCTTTAGTTCCTCTGCGGTCAACAACTCAAGTCGCTGTTTAATCGTATCGGTGATTGATGCGGGTGGTCGGAACGCCTTCAGCCGCTCATTGTCCACCTGCCAGCCCGCAACCTGGCGCTGGATTACCTTCGTCTCGATCAAGGCGTAAATGGTCTCTATCGCCCACAAAGGGTTACCGCCGGCAAACTCATTTAGCCACATTACCAGCTGGTCTACTTCCCGCACCCTGCCCAAAAGGGAAATTACCAGCTCCTTTAACTCTTCGGTGTTCAGTGGTGGAATAGCGAAATGGTGAAAATGTGGTTTTCGTCCTAACTCTTCAATTATCTCCAGAAAACGCCTTTCCTTCAATCCGGCAATCATCAATAGCAACCGTTCTTCACTGACACTAAGGGTAAGATAGCGCAGGAACTCAATGCTGGTTGGGTCAAAAAGTTCAAAATCGTCAACAATCAAAACCAGACTGTGCCGAATGCGGTGGGATTGAACCAGCGCCTTAAGCCGCTGGGTAATCGCCTCAAAAAGCTGAAACTTAACTTCGCTTCCCACCTCCTCGGGCAACTCCAGTTCTATCTCATATCCATAACCCTTGAGTAAATTAACCAGTACTTCCAGAAGTGACTGAGAACGGGCGCTCAGCGCCCCGGGTTCAAAAGAAAAGACGGTAGCCCCTTCTATCTCGGCATAAAATTTGAACTCCGCCAGCAACCGACTTTTGCCCACACCCCGGTCACCTGCTATACACACCACCCTTGCCTGTCCGGCAGCAACCTTAGGAACTAACCCCTTCAACCTTGCCAGTATCTCAGCCCGCCCAACAAAACCGGGTGCCAGAAGGTCTCTTCGCAAAGCAGGAAAATCACCTGAAGCAACATCCTCACCAGCAAGCGCCTCAAGCACTGCCCGGGCCGAATGAGGTCGCCGCACCCGGTCCGGGTTAAGGAGTTGCATCACCAGCCGGTCAAATGTCTCCGGGATTTCAGGGTCAAAGAAGCGCGGTGGTTGAAAACTCCCCTCCTGCTGGCGCCTTAGCCATTCCAGAATGTCTATCCCTTTTCCCGGTGTTGTTCCGGTAACGGTTTCATAAATAACCATACCCAGAGAATAAAGGTCTGACCGTGCATCAACACCAACACCCTGCCAGACCTCAGGAGCGACGTACCCTGGTGTGCCCCTGCCTTCCCGGACGTTAGCAAGAGACAGCTCCTCGGCAAAGCCAAAATCCAGCAACTTTACTTTAACTCTCCGCTCATCATCACAAACCAGGAGATGGGCTGGCTTCAGGTCACAATGAATCAAACCTCGGGCATGAATCGCATCAAGCGCCAGGAGCGCCTGCAAAATAACATCAAGTAATTCTTGCGAATAACCACCGGCAAAGTATTTATTAATCGGAACCCCGGGAACATATTCCATTGTGAAGTAAGGACGACCATCCTCAATCCGCCCGTAGTCATGCACCGTAACTACGCCAGGATGATTAACCTGGGAAAGATAGAAAAACTCCTGACTCAGACGCAGTAACGCATCACCATCTGCACCATCTTTAACGGTTTTAAAGGCTAAAATTCTTCCGGAGACGATATCACGAACCTTGTAAACCTCAGTCTCCCATCCACCCCCGATAAGATCTTCTATTTGATACCGCTCACCAACCAGCTGTTCGCGTTCAAAGCCTTTCTTCCCCTGCTGCGCAATTATATAATTTATATTATAGCAACAAAATTCTATCGGTCAATTAAAACAGTGCGACATCACAACTATTTATTGCGACATTTTTTTATCTCATTGTAAAAATTAAAGTTAATCATAAGATCCGATATGGCGTTTTGAGAAAACAGACGAGATTAATAAGCTTACTCTTGACCGATCAACCACTGAGAGGTATGCTTATCCAATCCGGAATTATTATGCGCGCTGGTATCTATCAATTTGCTCCCGGGCACAGGGACATCGCGACCAACCTGAAAAGGATTATCACGAAATTGAACGATGTTAAGGCGGATATTGTTGTGCTTCCGGAATTGTGTCTTACTGGCTACCTGTTTTCCTCGCGCGCAGAACTGACCCGTTAT
>CAKZPX010000290.1 GCA_937139435.1 uncultured bacterium | reverse complement strand
CTTTGACCTTGTAACTGACCGGTGGAGTCAGACACCATTGCCGGGAATGCCGATGCAGAGCCAGCGGACCGGCAAGAACAAGAAATCCAAGGATGGCGGTTCCGCAGCATGGTATGACGGATATATCTACGCCCTGAAGGGCGGTAATACCTGTGAGTTCTGGATGTATGATACCGCAAATCGGCTCTGGACCGAGCTGGATACGATGCCGCAGGTGGGGTCAACCGGGAAAAAGAAAAGGGTTAAAGGTGGTGGCGATATTATCTATATGCTTAACGCCTTCTGGGCGCTGAAGGGGAATAAAACATTAGAGTTCTGGCGCTACGGGTTTGTTGTTGACGGTCTCCGGGATGGCGTGTCCGCTAACACAGCGGACGGAGATAAATCATATCCGGTAGAAGGTAATGAGCTGTTTGTTACTCCGGGATATATTCGGTATATGCTTTCCCGTCCGGGCAAAGTGCGGCTGGTAGTTTATGATATCAATGGTAGTCAGCGGTTAATAAAGGTGGACCATCACCAATCAGCAGGAACCTATGAGGTGTCAGTACCGGACAGAAAACTTGCCGCCGGGATTTATTTTGTGCACCTGGATGTTGATGGTGTGGTTGCTACCCGGAGGTTGCTCGTGGTGAGGTAAAGGGGTTTAGTCCCGGGTTTGAGTAATTAGCGGATGATGGTAATGACCGCTGGTCGGGAGCGGTCCGGGGTATTGAGAAAGTAAATACCAGCCGGAAGTTGTTCGGTGCTTTTGGCAGCAGCGGGTAGTCTGGCAACAATTCTGCCGCTGGCGTCAAAAAGGATGGCGGGGCTGTTTTTCAACACCAGGTGGCTGTTAAGGATAGAGGGGTGAACCAGAACAGGTTTAGAGGCGCGGTTGTTTTCCGCAACGGGAAGGACAAGGCGTGGTTTTAATAACCCGTCACCAATAAGACACATACCATAAAACCAGGACCTTTCCCATGGTTCCAGACCGTTATGGATCTGTTGACAGAACCAGATGCGGAAGGCGTCACCGATGGTGGAACCGTTACCAAGCGGTGCGTAAAAATCATCGAATTCCAGCATGGAGCCGGTTTTGGTTGAACCGATAGCCCCCAGTCCTGACCTGCTCTGAAATACATAACGTCCACCGCAGTAGCCCTGTTCAGTAAAACGGGCGTTAGAACAGGCAAACAGGTTGTAAAAGCAAATAGCGGGGTCCAGCCGGGGGATTGATTCGCCATAGAACCAGTCCCAGCTCCGGCCATGGTTGTATTTCATCGCATGGCCACCGGGCCAGGAATGGGCACACAGTTGTAGCCACTGATAGACGGCGGTATCAATGCGGGGGCGATAGTCAAGGACTCGTGTCTGTTCAGAATCGGCGATGAACACCCGGTAAGGATATAGCAGACCAACCTGATTATTCCAGTCGTTCGCCCACGGTGTCCAGTCATCATCAATATAGACCAGGGCGCGGTCAGTAACAGTTAACTGTCCGGTGCGGTACTGATGGCAGCGGGAGAGATAGGAACGGATCAACGTCGTCTGGTTGCCGAGCGTAGCAACATAGATGCGCGAGACGCTGATCTCCAGTTCAATGCTGTCGTAATGGGTGTCATAGATTGAGTCGTTACCAGGGATCAGTGAATCAAGGGTGTCATAGCGCACCAGGTTGTCTTCCCAGATGCCGTCCAGGTCCATAAAGTAAAGGTCGCAGGGAAACTCTTCATACTCTTCGTCCGGGTCACGGCGACCGTTGCTGTTCCAGTCATCAATTAACTGAAACCAGGCAACAGGCAGACTGCCGATAAGCAGGGCGCTGGTCAGCCCCTGCTGGTATTCTTGCCGAAGCAGGTTGCGCAGAGAGTCGCAGCTAACCCCTCGTACCGAGAAGAGTGTAACCTGATAACCTTCCTGAGTCAGGTCAGCGATTAAGGTATCAAGGTGATTGGTAATTGAGGCGACC
Source organism: uncultured bacterium (assembly GCA_937139435.1). Classification (GTDB taxonomy): domain Bacteria; phylum Hydrothermota; class Tepidihabitantia; order Tepidihabitantales; family Tepidihabitantaceae; genus Tepidihabitans. Next base: position 12,360 of record CAKZPX010000290.1, on the reverse strand, counting down.
AGGGTGCTTTCAACAATGATGGCTACCCCGGGGTTTAGATTCAGACCGGCGGTGCGCAGTTTCTGCACCCGCCAGGTGGATGGAGCGGAGAAGTTATTCTGCCATTCCCTAAAACCAGCCGGGCCGGAGCTGTCCGGACTGATGTGGCGCAGGATATGAACATCTGGCGCTGTGTTGATGATGGCAAGAAAGATGAGCAACTGACTCATATTTAATCTTACCCTGCTACCGGTGAGTGGTCAAATGAAAAAGGTGTTAAATCCGGTTATCGGATAGTACGGCGGCAATTGAATAAACGTCCCGGTTTTCTCTATTCCAGGACAAGATAATAATGCAATATATAAAAGTAGAGGTTTTCTCAAGGCGGTTTTTAACAGCGGCGGTGGTATAACAGGTGGCGGTATCATATCTAACAGATTTATCTGCTGTTAGTTATAACAAAATACCGCGGAAAAATTATATAAATGGGGCAGGGTGGGGGTATACCCCGGGGTTATCCCCGGGATAGTCCGGTGGATAATGCTGGAGATGATGTCTGATACCGGTATTAGCTCGGTTCTGGAAACTTATAACCGCACTTTTTTCTATATGCTAACGGACTTATTACATCGGTGGTTACCTCCAGCCTGCCGCTGATTTTAATCCGGGGGGATAAAGGGTAGTTTTAACCCGATATTTGCCATGGAGGCTGTAGCCGGTTGGGCAGGGTGTTTTTTATTCTTTTCCAGCGGCGAATTAAGATAAGGCGGAACACCATTACTGGGGTTGACAGCAAGATAAATTCCAGCAAAAATATTAATGATGGACCGAGAAAGGGCAAAGTTAGAGATAGAGCGACTGCGCCGGGAGATTAATGAACACAATTACCGGTATTATGTGCTTGCCCAGCCGACAATCTCGGACTACGAGTTTGACCAGTTGATGAAGAAACTGGAGGAACTGGAGCGCCAGTTTCCAGACCTGATTACGCCTGATTCACCAACCCAGCGGGTAGGGGGAGAGCCACTGAAGGAGTTTGCCACGGTTGTCCACGAGATACCGATGCTCTCTCTGGATAACACCTATAATTATGAAGAGTTACGGGAGTTTGATAAACGGGTGCGTAAGGTTGTTTCCCGACCGGTTTATCTTGTGCAGCAGAAGGTGGACGGGGTGGCGGTGGCGTTGCGGTATGAGAATTATCGGTTTGTCCTTGGTGCCACCCGTGGTGATGGTTACCGGGGGGATGACATTACTCTGAATCTGCGCACAATTGGTTCAATCCCGTTGCGTCTGCGCGATGAGCGCAAGGGGTTTGAACGGTTTGAGGTGCGGGGAGAGGTTTATCTGCCCCGGCAGGAGTTTGTCCGCTTGAACGAGGAGCGGGAGGACGAGGGGTTGCCAGTGTTTGCCAATCCCCGCAATGCGGCTGCGGGAACGTTGAAACTGCTTGACCCCCGTGAGGTAAAAAAGCGCAAACTGGACTGTTTTATTCATACTGTGCCCCGACCACCGGGGAACGGTCAGCGTGATTCCGAGACGATAGCGATTCTTAAGGAACTGGGTTTTAAGGTAACACCGCCTTCGCTTCGGTTTGATGATATTGATGGGGTTATTGATTACTGCGCCCGCTGGCAGGAGGAGAAGTTAAAGTTGCCCTATGATGTTGACGGGATGGTGATTAAACTTGACCGCTATGCTGACCGGGAGGAGTTAGGGACAACGGAAAAAAGCCCGCGCTGGGCGGTGGCGTATAAATACCCGCCCGAGGAGAAGGAGACCAGGGTGAAGCGGATATTTGTTAATGTTGGTCGTCTGGGCACGGTGACACCAGTGGCAGAACTGGAACCGGTCTTTCTATCCGGCACCACCGTTACCCACTCCACCCTGCATAATATGGATGAGGTGGAGCGACTGGACGTGCGGGATGGTGATACGGTGGTGGTGCATAAGGCGGGCGAGATTATCCCGCAGATTTTGCGAGTGGTGAAAGAGAAACGTCCCCCCGGAACAAAGAAGTTTAAGATGCCGGAAAGATGTCCGGTCTGCCATACCCGGCTTTTTAAGGAGGCGGATGAGGTTGCCTGGCGTTGCGTTAACGTCTCCTGTCCTGCCCAGTTGGTGGCGCGGCTGCTGCATTTTGGTTCCCGGGCAGCGCTGGATATTGAGGGGCTGGGAGAGAAACTGGTCGAGCAGTTGGTGCGCACCGGGCTGGTGAAGGACTTTGCTGACCTTTACCATCTGAAACAGAAGCAGCTGGTGGAGTTAGAGCGGATGGGCAAGAAATCGGCAGAAAACCTTTTACGGGCGCTGGAGGCATCAAAGTCCCGACCGTTCTATCGGGTGCTTTTCGGTCTGGGAATCAGACATATCGGCATCCATACCGCACGCTTGCTGGCACAGCATTTTGGTTCCATTGACCGTCTGATGAAGGTAAAGCCGGAAGAGTTTGTCCGGGTGACAGGAATCGGTCCGGCGGTTGCCGAGTCGCTGGAGAATTTCTTTTCCGACCGGGAGAACCGGGAGTTGATTGAACGGTTGCGTCAGGCAGGATTGCAGATGGAAGAAGACAGGGCAAAGGGTCCGAAACCGCTGGCAGGAAAGAAGTTTGTCCTCACCGGCACCCTGGAGCATTTTAGCCGGGATGAGGCAACAGAGCGGATAATGGCACTGGGCGGAACGGTTTCTTCCTCTGTTTCCCGTAACACCGATTATGTGGTGGTGGGCAGGGAGCCGGGCTCAAAACTGGACCGGGCACGGGCGCTGGGTGTGCGGACGATTGACGAGGCGGAGTTTTTACAGTTGCTCGGTATCCAGCCGGAAAAGGGCGGTGCTGCTGCCGGTAGCCGCAGGAGCGTATAGCACTTGCCTTATCAGAGCAAAAGTAACGGGAGAGGAGATGGTGGGACAAAAAACCGCCCGGTGCGAGCGGTTTCGGGACCGGTAACCGCCGGACGGTCCGGTTCTTCAAGCGGCAGCGGACTGGCAACACCGATTCAGTATCTGAAAGGTATTGGACCAAAGCGCGCCCAGCAGTTTGTTCGAATTGGCGTGCGCACGGTTGGCGACCTGTTTTTTCTTGTTCCCCGTCGCTATCTTGACCGTTCCCAGATGTTGCCGATCAGCCGTTTGCGGGTGGGTGATGAGGCGACGATTGTGGGCAGGATTGTGGCGGTGGCGACGAGAAGGACGCGCAGTAATAAAGACCTGGTGCAGTGTCTGGTGCGGGACGATTCTGACGTAATCGAGGTGCTCTGGTTTAATCGTCCGGATTTAAAGGAACGGTTTAAGCCCCGGCAGGAGATTGTGATCTCCGGTCGGGTGAGTGCATTCCGGCACCGGCAGTTTGTCAATCCCAGTTTTGAACTACTGGAGGGGAAGGAGGGCTTTTCCTTTGCCAATGCGATTGTGCCGGTTTACCCCCTAACCGAGGGGCTGTCCACCTGGGTGATAAGGCGGGCAGTGAAAAACGCCCTGACGCGATTTAGCTCCTATTTAGAGGAGACACTGTCGGACGAGATACTTGCCCATTACCGGTTTCCGGATATCCGGAGTGCAGTTACCGCCGTGCATTTTCCCCGCAGTCTGGTGATGGCGGAGAAGGCAAGGGAACGGCTGATATACGACGAACTTTTCTTTTTTCAGTTGTTACTGGCACTGCGCCGCCAGGAGGGTGATGATGTGCGCAAACCCGGTCCGCTCATTGACAATGGCAGACTCACCCAGCCCTTTTTAAGAAGGCTGGGTTTTTCTCTTACCCGTGCCCAGGAGCGGGTGATTGAGGAGATAAAACGGGACATGGCGCAGACCAGGTGTATGAACCGGTTGTTACAGGGAGATGTTGGTTCGGGCAAGACGGTTGTTGCCCTTTATGCGATGCTGATCGCCTGTGAAAATGGATGGCAGTCGGCACTGATGGCACCGACCGAAATTCTTGCGGAACAGCACTTTCGCAACTGGCAGGAGCGATTAGCCGAATTAGGGGTGCGGGCAGCACTCCTGACCGGTTCAACCCGGCGCGAAGAGCGCAACGAGATTCTTGACGGTCTGGAGCGCGGTGATGTGGAGATGGTTTTTGGTACCCACGCCCTGATTGAAGAAGGGGTGAGGTTTTTCCGGCTCGGCCTGGTGGTGGTGGATGAACAGCATCGTTTCGGAGTAATGCAGCGGGCGGCACTTCTAAATAAGGGGGTTAATCCAGACTTTCTGGTAATGACCGCCACACCCATTCCGCGCACCATGACCCTGACGATTTACGGTGACCTGGACGTCTCCGTTATTGACCAGAAACCACCGGGCAGGATGCCGGTGATTACCCGACTTTTCTTTGAACGTGACCATGCCCGTGTCTATGAAGGGATAAGACGCCGGCTGGAACAGGGCGAGCAGGTTTTTGTTGTCTGTCCGCTGATTGCGGAGAGTGAGAAACTGGAAGTGGCGTCAGCGGTGGAGACATTCCAGAAGACACGGGCGGCATTTGCCGATTTCAACGTCGGACTGGTGCATGGACGGGTGCGACCCGAAGAACGCCGGCAGATTATGGAGGAGTTCCGACAGGGCAAACTCCATATTCTTGTCGCAACACCGGTGATTGAGGTCGGCGTGGATGTGCCCAATGCAACGGTGATGGTGATTGAACATCCCGAGCGGTTCGGGCTGGCACAACTACATCAGTTAAGAGGCAGGATTGGACGGGGAGAGAGACGCTCCTGGTGCATCCTTATGGTGGGCGATGAGGAGATAGCAGAGTCAAGCGAACGGTTGCGTTACTTTGTCGCCACTAACGATGGGTTCAAACTGGCGGAAAAAGACCTGGAGTTACGTGGTCCGGGCGAGATATTTGGCACCCGACAGCACGGTCTACCCGACCTGCGGATTGCGGACATCTTTCGTGACCGGGAGATACTTTTGCGGGCGAGAAGGGATGCCTTTCGCCTGGTGGAGATTGACCAGGAATTACGTTCAGCCGGTAACGTCCGGATTCGTAAGACATTGCTTTCCCGTTACGCTGGACGAGCGGAGTTGTTACGGGTAGGATAAGGGTAATGAGCCGCGTCCGGTTTCTTTTCCCGGTGCTAATTTTTCTCTCCTGCACCAGTCAGGTACCCCGTTCATTAGGACGATTGCGCGAGGTAACGGTAATTACCGATCACTGGAATGATGTGGACGAGACGGTAGAGGCGATGCTCAGCCGACCGGTGCGCACCCCTCAGCCTGAACCGGAATTCCAGCTTCGGGTAGGAGGTTTTGAACGGTTTACCGCCCTTTCCCGGTTGCGCCTGATACTGGTGATTGCTACGAGCGGTGATACGCTGGTGCGTCGGATTATCGGCACCCGTATTGACTCCTTACCAGAAGGCGATTTCGGGCTGTTTAAAATCCCCAACGCCTGGGTGGAGAATCAATGGGTGCTGGTGTTTGTTGCTCGGGAGCGGGAACAACTGGTGCCCGGATTGGAACTTTATTCCCGCCGGATCTTAAGGACGTTAACCGAGCTTACATTGCAACAGATGAACCGGGCAACATATCTGCGCGGGATAAATAAAGACCTGACCAGAAAATTAGGAGAGCGGTTTGGCTGGGCGATTGATGTCCCGCTGAACTGGCTTTTACAGGACAAGGACAGTGTTGACCATTTTATTTATATCTTCAGCCACTTTCCCGACCGAAGCGTATTTATTTACTGGCAGGATACGATATTAGAATTAAATCCTGATACCCTTCTGGCGTTACGCGACCGGCTCACCGGCAGTTTTTATAATGGTGACTCGGTTGACCGAGGTGCAACGTTGGTTGATACCGTGGAGTTTCTTGGTGTCCCGACATTGCGGGTGCGCGGGGTATGGCAGAATCGCAAAGAGGTGATTGGCGGACCATTTGTCTTTTACGCCTTTAATTACCAGAATCGCTTCTTTATGCTGGACGGCGTGGTTTACAATCCTGGAGAGAAAAAGTTAAGTAACCTTTTACAGGTTGAGGGTATCATCAGGACATTTGTCCCGGGCTGGACCAGTGGTCGCTTTTGACTTTCCTCTTAATGATGGTGATATATTTTCATCCAGCCGGCGGCTCAAGCTGAAGCTGGTAGACCCGGTAGGTGCGATAGGGTTTGCCGCCCCACATCAGAATCGGACGGATGATGGCGAGGTTGTCTTCAAGAATCCAGGACACCTCACCCTCGGTAAAGCCCAATTTTTTTGCCCCCATGAACGACTCGTAATAAAGCAGAGCGTCAAAGCCGAGATTGTGAAATTTGCGTTTGATACCCAGAGCCCAGAGTCGGGCACGGGTGATGCGGTTTTTGTAGCGAAGAAACTTGAGCCAGCCCAGGGGAAACAGTTTGCCACCGATGCTTTTAAGCAGCTGGTTGTAGTCGGGCAGGGCGATGCACATACCGGCTGGTTCGTTCTGATAAAACACCATTGGGCAGATTTCCGGTCGGATGAGCGGTTTTAGCTGTCGGGCAAGGTCATCAATTTCCGCTTCGGTCATTGGCGCAAAGTCCCAGTTTTTTGACCAGGCGTCGTTATAGATTTCTTTTATAAAGCCCAGGTCGCGTTTAAGATTGTTCAGGTCAACCGGTCGCACGACAAGGTCGGGACGTCTTTTTAACGCCTGCATCACCCGGACAAGTTTTTCGGGTACAGGCTGGTCAAGGGGAATCTCATAGGCGTAAAGGTCTTTGACTCTGGTAAAGCCGCATTCCTCCAGCAGCGCCGGGTAGTAGGCGGGGTTGTAACTCATTTTGATATAGGGTGCACCGGTAAATGGTTCAATCAGCATACCCGCCTCATCGTTGAGGCTCGGGTTTGCCGGACCGTAAAGGAGTTTCATTCCCTGTGCCTGGACAAAATCAGCGGCAGCGGTAAATAATGCCCGGGCGGTGTCCAGGCTGTTTTCACTCTCAAAGAAGCCAAAGAAGCCGATAGCACTTTCGTGGTAGGTGTTGTAGTTATAATCCACCGTGGCACAGATTCTGCCTACCACCTCACCATTACGCTCCGCAAGGAAAAGCTCCCGGTGGGCGTGGTGCCAGAATGGGTTCTGTCCCGGGGTAAGGGTTCTTTTTACATCGCCGATTAACGGCGGCACCCAGTAGGGGTCGTTCTGGTAGATTTTGAAGGGTAGTTTAACGAACCGGTCAAGGTCTTGAGATGTTTTGACTGTCCGGACGCTAACCGTTTCCTTCAGGTTATCACCCCTTCCTTTTTGCCCACCTTTTCAAAGATTTCCAGTGCCTGGTCAATGTCTGCATCGGTGTGGGTTGCCATATAACTGGTGCGGATAAGGGAGCGGTTGGGAGGAACCGCTGGTGGCAGAACCGGGTTGGCAAATATCCCGGCGTTGAAAAGGGCGCGCCAGAAAATTAAGGTCTTCATGTCATCGCCGATGTGGATGGGCACAATCGGTGTGTTGGTGGTTCCGATGTTATACCCCATAGACTTGAGACCGGCAATTGCCCGGCGGGCGTTGCGCCAGAGCCTTTCCCGGCGTTCGGGTTCAGATTTGATGATGCGCAGGGCGGCAAGGGCGGTGGCGACCGCAGTGGGTGGGATGGCAGCAGAAAAGATGAGCGGTCGCGCCTGATGACGGATAAAGGTGATTACCCGGTGTTCACCAACAACATAGCCACCAATGGTGGCGAATGATTTGGAGAAGGTGCCCATAACCAGGTCAACCTCGTCTTCAACCCCAAAATGTTCGGCGGTGCCCCGACCGTGTCTTCCCAGCACACCCACCGCATGGGCATCGTCAACCATCAGCCGACAGTGGTATTTTTTCATCAGCGGGACAATTTTGTCCAGCGGTGCAATATCTCCTTCCATTGAGAAGATGCCGTCAACAATTACCAGTTTACCGGCATCGCGCGGGAGCGCCTTCAGCACCGCTTCCAGCGATTCCGGGTCGTTATGTCCGAACCGTTTTACCAGTCCATACGACATCTGACAGCCGTCCACAATTGAGGCATGGTCAAGTTTGTCGGTGATGGCGATGTCGCCCCGACGCACCAGTGCCGAGACAACACCGAGATTGGTTTGATAGCCGGTGGAGAAGACGATGCAGTCTTCTTTGCGGTAAAACTCCGCCAGTTCTTTTTCCAGCTGGACATGCAGGTCAAGGGTGCCGTTAAGAAAGCGGGAGCCGGTACAACCGGTGCCATAATTTTTTATCGCATCAATTGCCGCCTGTTTTACCCGCGGGTCAGTGGTCAGCCCGAGGTAATTGTTAGAGCCCAGCATGATTAATTCCTTGCCCTCAATCACCACGCGGCGGTCTGGCTCGGAATTTAGCGGGATAAAGTAGGGGTAGTAACCTGCCCTTTTTGCTCGGTCAACAATGGGGTAGTATTCCAGGCATTTTTTAAACAAATCCATTGCGGTTATTGTAGAAGAGCGGGCAAATAAAGTCAAATCTATCACCACCCTTGCCTTTAGTTCTGCGATGCTTATTATTTTAACTATGCTCGGACTGTGTTTATTCCTTTTTCTGGGTGTGAATCCCCGGGCGGATTTTCAGGTTATTCGGGTTATCTGGACATCAGATCTGCACAGTCAGGTCAACCCGACACCGGATTTTGCTGCCCCGGGTCTGCCACGCCGGGAACTGGGTGGCTGGGAGGGGTTGAGCACCCTGATTAAAGAGATAAGGACACCGGCAACTCTTTTAGTTGATGCCGGTGATTTCGGGTTTGGTTCCCCTGAGGGAGACAGCGCTCACGGCAGGCTGGCGATATGGTTGATGAACCGCTTGGGTTATGATGCGGCGGTGCTCGGTGCCCGCGATTTTACCGCCGGTCTGGCAAATCTGGAGATCTGTGCCCGTTATGCCGATTTTCCCCTGCTCTTTGACCCGATGCTGGATGTCCTGCTTAACCGCCGGGTGCCGCTTTTTCGTCCCTATCTGATAAAGGAGGTTGCCGGGATAAAGGTCGGTATTATTGGTCTGGCTGACCCTGATATCCCACTGGTCAACCGGAGGACCGATATCAGCGGGCTGGTGGTTGATGAGCCGCTCCTGCAGGTGCGGCGGTTTCTGCCGGCGCTGCGGTCCGAGTCTGCCGAGGTGATAATAGTTCTCGGGCATATTACCGTTGCTCAGGCAAGGGAGATTGCGGAAAGTGTGCCGGGGCTTGACCTGATTATTGCGGCTGGTGCCGCTGACCGGGTGGAGAGCCAGTTGCCCAGAAAGGGAACCGCGCTGGTGGTTGCTGGCGGTGTTTACGGACAGCGGGTCGGTGTGGCGGACATCCTTTTTCACAAAAAGGAACGCCGGGTGTATGCGGTGGAGGCACAGGTGTTAAATGTTATTCCCGCGCAAAAACCGGATTCGGTTATCCGGGGTCGGGTGCTGGACGGGCTGGATAGCGTTGTCGCGTTTAGCGATGAGGAGTTTGTGCCTGATAGTGCGGGCAGGGTGAGATTGGGGCTGGTGGTGGCAGAGGCGGTGAGCAAAAAGGTGGACGCTGATATCGTTGTCCTGCCCTCAGGCGTAATTGAGGCGGGTTTAACCCGAGGAAAGCTTACCTATCGTCAGCTTTACAACGCTGTGCCTTACCGGGAGCGGCTGCGGGTTGTGGCGCTCCCCGAAACCCTTCTTGACCGCTGCTGGGTGACCGATGTTGTGGACAGCGGTTTTCCGGCGCCGGTGGTTGGTGGTGCCGACCTGTTTGTTACAGGTGATACTTTGCGCTGGCCCCGGCTTTATGAGGTTGCCGGGTTTCGGTTGCGCGACCGGCGCAAGGGTGTTTACCGGCTGGTGACAACCGAATCTTGGCTGGAGCAAACCGGAGTGGAAGACAGGGGACGGGTTTTGCCCGAAGACCTTACCGGGATATGGCTCGGGATGTGCGAGAAATATGGTCAGATTGAAACGGTACCCGGACCCAGGCTCTATCCGGCAACTCCGGGAATGAAGCGGTCAGAACCAAGAGCGCTGATCAATATCAACACCGCTCCTATTGATGTGCTCTGTCAACTCCCTGGTATTGGACCAAAGACCGCTGAGCGGATAATTGAATACCGCCAGACCCGGGGGCGTTTTCGCACCGTGGAGGAGATAATGAATGTGCGCGGTATCGGACCAAAGAAGTTTGAACAAATCAAGAATCTAATTACCGTGCGCTGAACAGATAAATTGTCCGAGGTTTGCCAATTAAGGTTGCGGACTTAACTCTAAACAGACGCGGTTAATTTATTTTTTTCTTCTCCGGGCAAATGGTGCAATCCTCGTGCCGGGTTCAGCCGGATTAATAGGTTCGGGCGTAATAGATAAGGGTTCTGGTTTCCTTACCACAAATGATACATCTACCGGTTGTGTTCTGTTCCTCCAGCGGCATATTACGCGGGGTGGTTCTGGTTTCGTCAATGAGCCGGTTTTCACATTCCTGCGCACCGCACCAGTGGACTTTAACAAAACCGGGTTTTTCGGTTAAGTTCTTTTTAAACTCCTCCAGCGTCGTTGCCGAGGTGGTTACACTGGCTACCCAGGCACGGGCGCGGGAGAGCATATTATTCTGCAGTTCTTCCAGAAGGTTTTTTACCTCTTCAGCAAGCCGGTCCAGACTCACCGTCCTTTTGCCGGAACCGTCCCGGGGCACAAGCACCGCCTGATTCTTCTCCACATCCCTGGGACCAAGCTCCACCCGCAGCGGGACACCGCGCATCTCGTACTCATTAAACTTCCAGCCCGCGGTAAACTGGGGACGGTCATCAAGTTTTGCCCGGAAGGCGTTTAACATCTCCTTTGCCTTCTGACAGGTTTCCAGCACCATGGCATCATTTTTGCCGTAAAGAATTGGCACGATGACCAGCTGATAAGGGGCAATACGTGGCGGCAGAAACAACCCCCGGTCATCGCCGTGGGTCATTATCACCGCACCGATCAACCGGCTGGAAACGCCCCAGGATGTTCCCCAGGGGTGCTTTTCGGTATTATCTTCATCAAGGTAACGGATGTCAAAGGCACGGCTGAAGTTCTGTCCGAGGTTGTGCGAGGTGCCTGCCTGGAGCGCCTGACCATCAGGCATCAAAGCCTCAATGGAGTAGGTTGCCAGTGCGCCCGGAAATTTCTCACTTTCCGGCTTCTTACCGGCGATCACCGGCACCGCCAGGTCGTTCTCCACAAAGTCAACATAGATGTTAAGAATGCGCCGGGTTTCCTCCTGTGCCTCTTCCTGAGTGCGATGCAGGGTATGACCTTCCTGCCAGAGGAACTCCAGGGTGCGCAGAAACAGCCGGGTGGTCTTTTCCCAGCGAAAGATGTTACACCACTGGTTGATTAAAACGGGCAGGTCGCGATAACTCTTTACCCAGCGGGCATACATATAGTTGATGATCGCCTCGCTGGTCGGACGCAGGGCAAGCGGTTCGGTTAATTCCGAATCACCGCCCCGGGTCACCCAGGCGACCTGGGGTGAGAACCCCTGGACATGCTCTGCCTCCTTTTTTAAGAAACTCTCCGGGATAAGGGCGGGGAAGTAGGCGTTGAGGTGTCCGGTTGCCTTAAATCGGGCGTCAAGCCGTGCCTGCATATTTTCCCAGAGGGCATAGCCATAAGGACGGATGACCATACAGCCGCGCACCGGTGCATAGTCAGCAAGTTCTGCCTTAAGCACCACAGCGGTGTACCACTCGGAAAACTGCTCTTTTTTTGCCGGGATCTCCTTTACCTGTCCCTCTTCTTTCATAGATTTTTTATACTAACGACAAATACACCTGAGTCAAGATTTATAATATGGTAATGCCCGGGCGGTTGCTTTTTTAGTGGGCGAGGGCGCGACCGAGATAATAGGGCCAGATGATCAGGGCGAGGACACCCTTCCAGAAAAAGGGCAACTGCAGATAGCCAATTGTGAACAGCCAGCCAATCCACCAGACCGTTCCCATAATGGACGGTCCATACCACTTGTGTTTTATTGTCATTTTGTCTCCATTGACTTTTTTCTCCCCGGTAGGGTTATTTTCTGACACTGGCACCTCATTTCTGCCCCGGCGGTTAAAAAAGTAGCGGGGGCTGGATTCGAACCAGCGACCTTGAGGTTATGAGCCTCACGAGCTACCAGGCTGCTCCACCCCGCAGTTATTGATTAATATAACATCAGACAGGGTAGCTGTCAATAGAAAATGCTTTAAAGAACCTGGTGCCACCGCAACATCTTTCTATAGTGCCGTGATGACCGGACGAGGTTGAGAAGGATATACCCGGGGAAAAGACCGAAATGGTTGACCCGGGGAGGAAAGGGGTTTGACTTAGCCGGATAGCGGATAGCAAACACCGGAGTAACATCGTGAAGACCAGGCGGAAAAAGTATCGGTCAGGCAGATGGAGGATTGCGGCAGCGGTTAGATTGAAAGTTAATATCGGGGCAATCCCCCCGACTAT
>CAKZPX010000289.1 GCA_937139435.1 uncultured bacterium | reverse complement strand
CATGGCTTCAGCGCCTCCAGTACCTCATTCAGCAGAACCGGGACGTGAAACTTCCTCGTCACGCTCAAAGTGCCGCAACCTTTCCCAACCCTGCCGGGTTGCCTCATCTCTGTCGTTCTGATAGCGGGGCATTGACTCATTAACGAACTGCCGATACCGTTCGGGTTGCCATATCAGAAAAAATTTCCCCGCACCAGTAATTATTACCTCCTGATTAATTCCTGCCCAATCCCGGAGGTGCTTGGGCACGAGAATTCTTCCCTGAACATCCAGCTCTGCTTCACCAGATGTGGCATAAAGTAATGTAGTAAATCTTTGCGATTCTTCCGTGTGTTCAGGCTGATAACGCAGGACGCGGTTCTCATAATCCTCCCATTCTTTATAGGGGTGGACTTCTATAGTATGGAAACGCCCGGGTGCAAAGATGAAAGTATTTTCGTCAGGAGCCAGCTTCTTGCGGAATGCTACTGGAACTGCAAGTCTTCCTTTAGCATCAATTGTGTATTCAAAACTCCCAAAAAATCTTCCTCTTATTAATCCCATACCCACCCTCCCAATTTTTCCACACTAATCCACACATTTAACCACAATACCATTTCAGTCATTACTATATCCCCACAAATTATGATGTCAAGAAAATTTTTAATGAAATATTAACATCAGGACAGCAAACATAATCAATTGATTTATAAAGAGATAACATTAAATCTCAGTCAATAAGCAATAAAATTTTAGTAAAATAAATCCCCCACTTCGTAGAGGGGAAGTATTTATTATAATAGAAAATGGGAAAAACTGGCTTGGGGGTACAGTGCTTTATTGATGATCAAAAAGGTTTTTCTGTTAACCTGCAATGAATATGCCAATTTTTCTCATGTTCCGCTATTAACGTAGAATTAAGAGAATCTCTTTTTTATAAACCAAATACTAAACTAACATTGCAATCTCCATCTTTGTTATCTCTGCCGTATTTAAACTGATGTCAAGATTAATATTTTGCGGTTATACATCCAGCGAGGTTTGCTTGACACCTCGGTTTTTATTTTTATTCTAATTTATATGGCACATGCTTATACTCCTGGACTTAAAGTTACCGCAAGAACTCATATCAGGAAAATTAGAAGATTACCCCTGCCCGGAGAGACACTCGTAGAAAAAGGACAGTGGGTTAAGGGTGAAGACATCGTGGCTCGAACCGCTGTTCCGGGAAATGTCCAGACAGTAAATGTTGGGGGTATACTTGGTGTCCCGCCGGAAGATGTCCCCAATCTAATGCTAAAAAAGACCAGCGACCCGGTACAAAAGGACGAAATTATCGCCCGCTCAAAAGGACTTTTAGGTTTATTCAAAACAGAAGTCCGTTCGCCAGCCACTGGCACAATTGAAAGTATCTCGTCTGTAACCGGTCAGGTAATTATTCGTGAACCCCCTCAACCGGTTCAGGTGGACGCGTATATTGAAGGCGTGGTTGACGAAGTAATCCCCCGGGAAGGTGTGGTTATAGCCAACGATGTCAGTCTTGTTCAAGGAATCTTTGGCATTGGTGGGGAAACACGCGGGTCTATCAAAATCGTGGTTAAAAACCCTGATGAAAGGCTTACCGCTGATAAAATTGATGAAGACTCTAAGGACAGAATTGTCGTCGGTGGTTCACTGGTTACTTACGAAGCGATTGAAAGGGCGCTCCGTGTTGGGGCTAAAGGCATTGTTGCCGGCGGGGTAGAAGATGCAACACTGCGTAAATTTCTCGGTTACGACATCGGTGTGGCTATAACTGGTTCAGAAAAAAAGGGACTAACTGTCATTATTACTGAAGGCTTTGGAGAAATGCGCATGGCGAAGCGAACTTTTGAGTTACTCACCAGACTGGAAAACAAAATGGCATCAATAAACGGAGCCACCCAGATCCGTGCCGGAGTAATTCGTCCCGAGGTAATCGTGCCTTGCGCCGAGAAGATGGGCGAAATAAAACCAAGTATTTCAGAAGGAGGATTAGCAACAGGTATGTCGGTCAGAATTATTCGACAACCACATTTTGGTAAGATTGGTCGGGTGACCGCCTTACCGGTAGAACTCCAGACAATTGAGACCGAGGCAAAGGTCCGGGTACTTGAGGTAGAACTGGAATCCGGAGAACGGATAACCCTACCCCGAGCCAATGTAGAAATAATTGAAGAATAACAAATTCCGTATGATTAAGAAACCAGCGATCACTTCCAAAATTATAGCATTTATAGTTTTAAGTTCCGTTTTCGCACTTTTCAACATCTCTTCTGCGCAACGCAAAGAAGGGTGCGCATGGTTGAAAATTCCGGTTGCCGCACGAGAAGCAGCACTGGCAGGCAGCGGTACCGCTGCTGCCACCGGACCACAGGGACTGTCTTATAATCCCGCAATAACCGCAAGACTCTCCAGGTTTTCTGCCCAGGTTGGTTACACTAAATGGCTTCTTGACACCCAAATGCAATCGCTGTTTATCTCCCGTGAGCTTCGTCCGTTCTCTCTTGGAATTGGACTGGCAATTTTTTCCGGAGGGAAAGTGGAATATCGGGAGGAAATTCCCACCGAAGAACCAGTAGCAACTTTTTCACCGCTTGATCTAACCGCCTACCTCAACATCGCCCGTTCCTTAGCCTCGTGGGTTGATGCCGGCATTAGCGTCCGTTTCTTCTACTCTAAATTGCTTAACTCCGAACTTTCAGGCTGGGGCGGCGACATTGGTGCCCGATTCCATCCCTTAAACAACCTGCAACTCGGTGTTGCGGTAACCGATTTTGGTCAAACACTCTTTTATGAGCAGGAAGTCTTCTGGTTGCCCAGCCGGCTCAGAACCGGTATCGGTTACACTGTCCCCTTCGGTAAAAATACCCTCCTGGTGGTCACGGATGCTTCCTGGTTCTTCTATTCAAAAAAATTTGCCCTTCAGAGCGGGATTGAGTTCACGCTGGGAAAATTCCTTTCTTTCCGTGCTGGGTATGACCCGTTTAACACAGTCAATCACTTCAACTTCGGACTTGGTTTAACAACCAGCAAACTCCGGCTGGATTACGCCTTCTCTCCCCTGGGATTAAATATCGGCACCGCCCACCGTCTGGGTATTGGTTTTGGATATTAAATATGCCTGGTGTCTCTCCGGGCTGGCTGGATTTTGAACAGCCTCTCGCTGAACTATTTGAACGTCTGGAAGAAGTTAACGCCCTGGGTGTAACAACAGAAATAAAAAAACTCCAGCAACAAATTGAAGAACTGAAAATAAAGCTCTATGCTAACCTCACTCCCTGGCAGCGTGTTCAGCTCGCCCGTCATCCTCGCCGTCCCTATACCCTGGACTACATTGAAAGAATGGTAACCAATTTTGTTGAACTCCATGGTGATCGGGCTTTCGCTGATGACCCGGCAATTGTTGCTGGATTGGGGAAAATTGACGAAATCCCCTTCGCCATCATCGGACACCAGAAGGGTAAGGATACAAAAGAGAAACTGACACGCAACTTCGGCATGCCCCATCCTGAAGGCTATCGTAAGGCGCTACGAATTATGGAACTTGCTGCACGCAACAATGTCCCGATTTTGTGCCTGATTGACACCCCGGGGGCTTACCCCGGTATCGGCGCCGAAGAAAGAGGACAGGCAGAGGCGATCGCCCGTAACCTGCGCGAGATGGCACTGCTGACGGTACCGGTAATTGCGGTTGTTACCGGCGAGGGTGGTTCTGGTGGTGCCCTGGCAATTGCGGTTGGTGACCGGGTTTTAATGCAGGAAAATGCGGTTTACTCGGTCATATCACCTGAAGGCTGCGCCGCTATCCTCTGGCGGGACGGTTCCAGGGCAGAAGAGGCAGCCAAGGTATTAAAACTTACCGCCCCTGATCTTCTCAATCTCGGTGTGATTGACGAAATTGTGCCGGAGCCGCTTGGCGGTGCCCACCATGACTGGGATGAAGCGGCACGGCTATTAAAAAAGGCGGTCATGGCAAACTATCACGTGTTAAACACATTACCCGGTGAAGAACTGGTGTCACGCCGGATTGAGAAATTCTCTGCTATCGGTGTCTTTCAGCAGGGCGAAGAAAAATAGATGCACAAAGAATCGCCACCATTCCGCAGTGGCTATATTGCCATAATCGGCAGACCAAACGCAGGAAAGTCCACCATTCTTAACCGGCTTATCGGTCATCGGATTGCAATTGTCACCCCGAAACCGCAAACCACCCGCCATCGAATCCTTGGTATCCTCAACGGTCCCGATTACCAGGCATTACTGCTTGATACCCCTGGAATCCTTGACCCCAAATACGCCCTGCAACGACTGATGAAAGAAGAAATAGAGCGAGCGCTTAATGATGCCGATGTTGTTCTTATGGTTATAGATGCCACCGCGCCGGTATGTGATGACCTGTCCCTTTTGCGCGGGCGTCCGGCGGTGGTGGCGCTGAACAAAATTGATGCTGTCCCCCGACAGAATCTTCTCCCTGTTGCCCAGGCGTGTGCTAACGCCGGTCTGGATAAGGTGTATATGATTTCGGCATTAACCGGTGATGGTGTGGATGATTTAAAAAATGGCGTTATTGGACTGTTACCAGAAGCGCCACCTTTTTATCCGCCCGATATGGTATCCGAACGCCCCGAGCGTTTCTTTGTTGCTGAACTTATTCGCGAGGCGATTTTTAATCGCTACGGTGCGGAAATTCCTTACTCCACTACAGTCCAGGTGGAAGAGTTTCGGGAAAGACCCAATCGCAAAGATTATATTCGGGCGGTCATCTATGTAGAAAAGGAGTCCCAGAAAAGCATCCTGATTGGTGAAGGCGGACGGTCGCTAAAGAAAGTAGGAGAAATTGCCCGCGAGGCGATTGAGCAATTTCTGGGACGCCCGGTTTACCTGGAACTATGGGTTAAAGTTGCCAAAGGCTGGCGTCAGAACGAAGGCTTTATCCGGCAGAATGTCTACGGCTCTCCTCTGGGAGGCTGATTTAACTCCACCAGCACACCGCCGGCTGATTTAGGATGGATAAAAAATGTCTTTGTCCCGCCCGCACCAGCCTGCGGTGCCGGGTCAACCAGCCGAACTCCAGCGGACTGTAACCGATTATACTCGGCATCCGCATCATCAACCTCAAAACAGATGTGATGCAAACCCTGTCCGCGCTCAGCAAGAAATTTAGCAATCGGCGCATCCGGTGCATCCGGTTGCACCAGTTCAATCTTAACATCGCCTAAATGGATGAACCCCACAGTAACCTTACGATGAGGCACGGTCTCTTTTCCCGTAAGTTTTAACCCCAGTTGCTCGGTAAAAAACCGGGCCGCCTCGTCCACATTATGTACCGCAATCGCAATATGAGCAATCTTTTTTATCATCGCCCCTCCTTTCTACCGTTGCCGGTCATACTCGCCAAATACTCGGCGCAGGGCATCGCTGATCTCACCCACCGTTGCGCCTGCCCGCACCGCCGCAAGGATTGCCGGCATCAAATTTTCTTCACCTTCGGCAACTTTTGTCACCTGATCCAGCATCCTTTTTACCGCCTGGTTATCGCATCGCGCCCGGAACTCCGCCAATTCCTTTTCCCGACGCCGCGCCAGCGCCTCATCCACCCGCAATAACTTTAACTGCGGTTCAACATTGTCGGAAAATCGGTTCACACCAACAACGATTCGTTTTCCCTTTTCTATCTCTTCCTGATACCGCCAGGCGCTCTCGGCAATCCGCTCCTGGATAAAACCCTGTTCAATGGCACTTACTGCACCTCCCCGACTCTCCACCTCGGCAATCAACTCCCGCGCCCGACTTTCAACCTCATCGGTAAGGCTTTCCACAAGATAAGAACCGGCAAGCGGGTCAACCGTATCCGCAACCCCGGTTTCATAGGCAAGGATCTGCTGGGTACGCAGGGCGATTGTTACCGACTCCTCTGTCGGCAGAGAGAGCGCCTCGTCCCGGGAATTGGTGTGCAAACTCTGTGTCCCGCCCAGCACCGCGGCCAGCGCCTGGTAAGCGACCCGAATAATATTATTCTCCGGTTGCTGCGCGGTCAGGATCACACCACCGGTCTGGGTATGAAAACGCAATTTACACGCCTCATCAGATGCGTTGTAGCGTTCGCGCAGTAACTTTGCCCACAGGCGTCGCGCTGCCCGAAACTTCGCCACCTCCTCCAGAATATTGGAATGGGCGGCAAAGAAAAAGGACAATCGTGGTGCAAAGCGGTTGACCTCTAAACCGCGCGCCACCGCTGCCCTGATGTACTCCAGACCGTTTGCCAGAGTAAACGCCACCTCCTCCACTGCGGTTGCCCCGGCCTCACGGATATGATAACCGGAAATGGAAATTGTATTCCATTTAGGCACCTCGCTCGCGCACCAGGCGATAATATCGGTTACCAGACGTAACGACGGTCGGGGTGGAAAGATATAGGTGCCCCGGGCAACATACTCCTTTAACACATCATTCTGGATTGTCCCCTGTAATTTCTTTAACTCTACCCCCTGGCGCTCAGCGATAACGCAGTACATTGCCAGGAGAATTGCAGCGGTAGAGTTAATTGTCATAGAAGTAGAAACTTTGTCCAGTGGTATACCATGAAACAGCTGCGCCATATCATCAATCGTGGAGATCGCAACTCCTACTTTGCCCACCTCACCTTTCGCCATCGGGCTATCCGAGTCATAACCCATCTGGGTCGGCAGGTCAAATGCCACAGAAAGCCCGGTCTGTCCCTGATTCAACAGATAGTGATACCGGGCATTAGTCTCCTCTGCCGAACCGAACCCGGCATACTGGCGCATCGTCCACAACCGGGAGCGATACAGCGTCGGCTGCACCCCGCGAGTAAAAGGGAACGCACCAGGGAATCCGACATCGGCAAGATAATCCTCTTCCAGCCGGTCAAGCGGTGTCAGCACCCGCGGCAAAACAATACCGGAAACGGTGGTAAACTCCGTCCTCGTCTCCGGCAGTTTACTCAGTGCCGGCTCCAGCACCTCCTTTTCCCACTGTGCCTGTGCTGACTTTAACTTCTCCCCATCAATGTTTTTTTGAACCACTTTTTTCTCGCTCATAACCTACAATGGAATACACCCGTGTTTTTTCCACGGATTGGCTAAAGTCTTATTCTCCAGGATCCGCAAACTCTCAATAATCTTCCTTCTTGTATCCCGAAACTCAATCACCTCATCCACATAACCCAGTTCCGCCGCCTTAAACGGATTGCCAAACTTATTCTCGTACTCCTCAACCAGCCGGCGCCGGGTCTCCTCAGGATTACCTGACTCGGCAATTTCCTTGCGAAAGATAATATTCACCGCCCCTTCGGAACCCATTACCGCAATCTCTGCCGTTGGCCAGGCAAAATTAAAATCTCCCCTGATATGCTTTGACGACATCACATCATAGGCACCACCATACGCCTTGCGGGTAATTACCGTTATCTTGGGCACCGTTGCCTCACAATAGGCATAAAGCAACTTTGCTCCGTGCCGGATAATCCCGCCATACTCCTGAGTGGTACCGGGTAGAAAACCCGGGACATCAACAAAGGTCACAATCGGAATATTAAACGCATCAAGGAACCGCACAAACCTTGCTGCCTTCACCGAGGCATCAATGTCCAGACAACCAGCAAGAAACTTTGGCTGATTGGCAACAATCCCGACCACCTGTCCGTCCATCCGGGCAAACCCGATAATAATATTCTTTGCCCAGTGCTGCTGAACCTCAAAAAAACTGCCCTGGTCAACGACCCGCTGAATAATCGCCAGCATATCATAAGGCTTTCGCGGGTCATCCGGCATTATCTCT
>CAKZPX010000288.1 GCA_937139435.1 uncultured bacterium | reverse complement strand
AAAACTCTGCAGCACCTCTTTTATAACACCGGGCATGGTTCCTACCAGCATTGTGGCACAGATTGCTGCCAGCGCATTCTCAACATTATGCCGACCAGGTAACCTAATTTCGTCTGCCTTAATGACCTTTTCGCCTTGAAAATATAACCAGTTAGAAGAAAGATAGCTACCCGGGACTTTCTCTTTCACCGAAAAGAAAACCTTTTGCGCCCTGCCTTTGTTCTCCATACTGCGCACAATGGGGTCATCGTAATTTAATACTGTCCAATCATCTCGCTTCTGTTTCAACATAATTCTTGCCTTACAGGCAGCGTAACGCTCCAGCGTCTTGTGCCGATTAAGATGATCGCCACTGACATTAAGGACAATTGCGATATGCGGAGATAGCCACCTCGTTCTCTCCAGCTGAAAACTTGACACCTCAACCACATAATATTCTTTGGGGGCAAGTAACAGCGCAGCGGAAAGAGGTCTGCCGGGTGCAATATTCCCCCCCAGAAAAACCTTTTTGCCACCAGCCCTTAATATAGTTGCTATCAGGGCACAGGTTGTAGATTTGCCATTTGTGCCGGTAACGGCAATTATCTTTCCGGGTAAAAACTGGCTCGCATAATCCAGTTCATCCAGCACCGGAATTCCATTTTTTCTTAAAAATCTGACCAGCGGATGAACATCACTAATTCCCGGACTTACAATAGCGAAATCGTAATTCTGTTTCACTGCTCCATTCTCCTCCTGCACGGGGATCAGACCTCTGGCTAAAAGGCGTTTCAATGAGGAATGCCGCCAGATAGCAGGGTTGTCGTCTACGCCGTAAACAATCGCATCCTTGTCCAATAAAAAACGGGCAACAGACCGGCCCGAACGCCCTAAACCTAAAATGACCGCCTTTTTCCTTCGAAGTGAATCACCGGGAATCCGTAACATTATCGCACCTTTAATGTAGCCAGAGCCACCATTCCAAAGAGAACCGCCATAATCATGAAACGCGCCACTATCTTCGGTTCTGCCCATCCTAATAACTCGTAATGGTGGTGTAGCGGCGCCATACGAAATAGCCGCCTGCCTCCGGTGCTGTGATAAACAATTATCTGGAGCAACACCGAACCCGCCTCTAAAACAAACATGCCGCCAACAATCGGCAAAAGTAACTCATGTTTAGAAACGATTGCTGCCAAACCCAGTGCCCCGCCAAGTGGTAAAGAACCGGTATCACCCATAAAAATCTCAGCCGGATAGGCGTTAAACCAGAGAAAACCGAGACAGGCACCGGTTAAGGCAAAACAAAAAACTGTCATTTCACCGCTAACCGGAACGTATTGAATATTCAGGTACTGGGCTATTTTGCTGTGTCCTGACACGTAGCAGAGTACCGCATAACTGGCAAACGCCACTGCCAGAAGACCACTGGCCAGCCCGTCCAGCCCGTCGCTAAAATTTACCGCATTTGATGACCCCACCAGCACCAGCATCACCAATGGAATATAAAAGACACCGAAATCAATCACGATGTTCTTTAGAAAGAGAAAATTGGTTTTTGTATTTATCGCCGGATCTGGCGGGAAGAAATAAAGCACCACCCCGACCCCAAGTGCAACAACGAATTGGAACAAAAGCTTTGTCCGTTTGTTTATTCCCCGAGCTCTACCCCCTCGCACCTTCACATAATCATCCCATAAACCAAGAAGCCCAAGAAGGACAACAACCCCGAGTCCCAGCTGAATCGCCCGGTTGGTCAGGTCGCCAAACAATAACACCCCGACTACGACCGAAACAATCATTAACACCCCCCCCATCGTGGGTGTCCCTGCCTTCTGATGGTGTCTCTCAGGAACCTCTTCCCGAATGTTCTGTCCCAGCTGTAATTTCCTGATAAGCCGGGTCAATGGTCCACCAATTACTAATGTAAGAATAATCGCTGTTGCCCCGGCCATTGCAGCGCGAAATGTTATATAGCGGAACAGATTAAGGGGACTGAAAATCTGCTGGAGTGGCGCTAACCAGTGATAGAACATCTACAACCTCTTCTCTTTCAAAAATTCCGCTACCACCGCGCAATCGTCAAAATGCAACTTCTCTGTACCAACAATCTGGTAGTCCTCATGTCCCTTACCGGCTATTATTACTGTATCCCCCTGTTTTGCCTGCTCCAGTGCCAACTTTATTGCCTTCCTTCGTTCCACCTCAACAAATACCTCGGCTGAATGAACACCGGGACTCTGGGCATCCGTCTCCTCTGTCCCCTGCAGAATATCGGCAATAATCTGCTGCGGATTCTCACTGCGAGGATTGTCAGAAGTAATAATAACCTTATCAGAAAGTTCTACACAAACTTTGGCCATAATGGGGCGTTTGGTTTTATCCCTGTTACCGCCAGCTCCAACTACTG